>ONBQ01000113.1 GCA_900316145.1 uncultured Eubacteriales bacterium | reverse complement strand
TCCTGATCGACGCGGAGAGTCTGGAATACATTTCCAGTGCCGGGCTTCGGGTGATTCTGCGGCTCAGAAAGACAAATCAGGCGGTTCGTATCATTAATGTAAATCCGGAGGTCTACGAGATTTTCGATATGACCGGCTTTACACAGATGATGACCATCGAAAAGGCGTATCGTGTCGTTTCCGTAGAAGGCTGTGAGGAGATCGGCCGCGGCGCCAATGGTACGATCTACCGGATCGATAAAGATAACGTTGTAAAGGTTTACAACAATGCCGATGCCTTGGCCGATATCCAGCACGAGCGGGAAGTGGCCCGTGTAGCCCTGGTATTGGGCATCCCGACGGCGATCTCTTATGATGTCGTACGTGTCGGTGAAAGCTATGGATCTGTTTTCGAACTGCTCAACGCTTCCTCCTTCTCCAAGATCCTTGCCACGCAGCCGGATCGCCTGGACTGGTGCGTCAATGAATATGTAGAGCTTCTCAAGAAGATCCACAGCACTGTCGTTCCGAAGGGACAGCTTCCGGATCTGAAAGAAACAGTCGTGGACTGGGCCCGCTTCATGCAGGACCATCTGCCGGAAGAGTATGGCAAGAAACTTCTTGCTATGGTCGAGGCCGTTCCTCAGGACGATCATATGATCCATGGAGATTATCACACCAAGAATGTAGAACTGGTGGGCGATGAGGTCCTGCTCATCGATATGGATACCCTGGCGGTCGGTCACCCGGTCTTTGAGCTGGGATCCATGTACAATGCCTTCATCGGGTATTCCGAGTGCGACCATGAGGTCATCAAACAATTCCAGGGCTTCGATTTTGAATTGTCGAATATCTTCTGGAAGAAGGTGTTGAAGGCTTATCTTGGCACGGAGGATGAGGACGTCATCCGTTCTGTCGAGGATAAGGCCCGCATCATTGGATATACCCGCATGATCCGTCGTTCGATCCGCCGTCATGGCATGGAATCTGAGCAGGGCCGTGCCGAGATCGAGCATTGGAAGAGTGAGCTTCTGGAACTTCTGGATCGTTGTGATTCATTAGTGTTCTAAAGGAAAAAGTATGTCTGATAAACTGCATATCGATCTGCACATGCATTCAACGGTCTCGGATGGAACCAATACACCGGTCGAGATTTTGAAGATCGTTCGGGAGGCTGGGATCGACCTGTTTTCTTTAACGGATCATGACGCGTTCCTGGGATGCAAGGACATTCTGGAACACCTGGGCTTTTCGGACCCGGCCTTCATCACCGGTGTAGAGTTTTCCTGCCGGGATGATAAGGGAAAATACCACATCCTTGGTTATGGTTATGACCCCGACAGCCGGCCCATTCGGGAAATGATCGAAAAAGGGCACGGTTTCCGGATGAAGAAAACAAAGGTGCGTCTCGATTTTATCGCCGAGGCTTTTGGTTTTACCTTTACGGATGATGAGGTGCGGGACTTGCTTTCTTTAAACAATCCCGGCAAGCCGCATATTGCCAACTTAATGGTCAAGCATGGCTATGCTAAGAACAAAGAGCAGGCTATCGCTGAATATATCGATCAGAAGCATTTCGGTTCCGGCTATATCAACCCACAGGAAGCGATCCAGAGCATTCTGGAAAGCGGGGGAATCCCAGTGCTGGCGCATCCCTGGTACGGCAGCGGCAACGAATTGATCATCGGCGAAGACATGAATGAACGCCTGGAATACCTGATGGGTTTCGGTATTCAGGGAGTAGAGGCTTTCTACTCCGGTTTTACGCCAAGGCTTCAGAGAAACATGCTTAAACTGGCTGAGCGCTATGACCTTTTCGTCACCGCCGGCAGTGATTATCATGGCAGCAACAAGCTGATCGAGATCGGCGAGAATCACCTGGATGAGGCGGAAGAATGGCCGGACGGGTTGATCCGCTTTATTGAAACTGTAAATAAACATAATTATCGGAGTTGATAGGATGCCGACAAAAAGTGTAAGAGAAATGTCGGAACTGGAGCGTAAGCATTATTCGCTTGCGGCCAGAACATTTCACGGAGTGGTCATCGTATCTGTTATCTTGAGCGTGGCGGCGATCGCGTTTGGTTTTATACTGTATTCGCTCGAAAGTCAGCGGCAGTATAAGGAACGGGTCTGTAATGTAGCCGGGACTATCGCCAGTGTCGTCGACGGAGATGTGATCGAAAGGTATAATAGCGAACTGCGGGCCAACGGAGGCGTCGCGTCAGGAAAATACAGAGATGATACGTATCATGCATTGTCGGATTTCCTGAACGCGGCGAAAGAAAACAATGATCTTTCCAGTGTCTTCATAGGATACTCCAATGAAGTATCCAGGACCTTCCTCATGCTGGTAAACACGGAAGAAGAGGGAAGTCCCTATACACCGGGACAGCTGCTCTCCGTGGATGAGGATCATCTTAAGACCTATAAAGATACCGGAGAAGCAAGCGCCAATGTAATGAAGCAGACAAATGGCGAGTATATCTGTTCCGGTGCCGCTCCTATTTATAACAGCGAGGGAAAGATCACAGGTTATGTGGTCTGCAATGTGCGGCTAACAGAGATCATGCAAAGAAGCTTCCGCTTCCTTCGCCAATATTGTCTGATGATGTTCGCAATTTCGATCGTCCTGGCGTATCTTCTTGTCAGACGCCTGAAAAAGACGGTCGTAGAACCGATCAATGCCATTTCCCTGGCCGCGGAAGAATACCGCAAGGATCAGCTGGCCGGAGATAAGGAGACCAAGCATTTTGATCAATTGGATATCCATACCGGAGATGAGATCGAAAATCTGGCGTTGATCCTGAACGATATGGAAAAAGATATCAGCGAATATGAGACTAATCTTTCCGATATCACTGCGGAGAAAGAGAGGATCGGCGCGGAACTGGATGTGGCCAGTCAGATCCAGGAGGGCATGCTGCCCAGTATATTCCCGCCTTTCCCGGGTCGTTCCGAATTCGATATCTTTGCCTCGATGCATACCGCGAAAGAGGTTGGCGGTGATTTCTATGATTTCTTCCTGATCGATGATGATCATCTTGCCATCGTTATGGCGGATGTTTCTGGCAAGGGTGTTCCGGCCGCGCTTTTCATGATGGCGTCCAAGATCCTTCTGAATAACGTGGCGTCCCTGAAAACATCTTCGCCGGCTTTGATCCTGGAAAAGGTCAATCATCAGATCTGCCTCAATAACAGTGCGGAAATGTTTGTTACTACCTGGCTGGGCATTCTGGAGATCTCTACCGGAACCATCCGAGCGGCTAATGCGGGACATGAATATCCTGCCGTGCAGCACAAAGATGGGGCATTTGAACTGCTGCATGATGTGCATGGTTTTGTCATCGGTGGAATGGACGGAATACGATATAAGGAATATGAGATACATTTGAATTCCGGTGATGGGCTGTTCCTGTATACGGACGGCGTTACGGAAGCGACCAATGCTTCCAGAACCTTGTTTGGCACGGATCGTATGCTGCAGGCGTTAAATCAGACTCCCAATGCTTCTCCAGAACAGATCCTGAATCAGGTGAAGCAGAATATCGATGAGTTCGTTGGTGAAGCCCCGCAGTTCGATGATATTACGATGTTATGCCTTCGTTATTGGGGGAATACCGTGAAAAAGATCACATTAGAAGCGACCGTTAACAATCTGAATCAAGTCCTGTCGTTCATCGACGGGGTGTTGGAAGAGCATGACTGTCCAATGAAACTGCAAATGCAGATCGATGTGGCGGTTGAAGAAATCTTTGTCAATATCGCGAACTATGCGTATGCGCCGGAAACCGGACAAGCTGTGATCGGGATCGATGTAACGCCGGACAGACAGGTCCGTATTACGTTCTCTGACAGTGGTATGCCATATAATCCGCTTGAAAAAACAGATCCGGACATTACTCTATCCGCTGAGGAGAGAGCGATCGGCGGACTGGGTATTTTCATGGTCAAAAAGAGTATGGATGATATGATCTACACCTATCAGGATGGACAGAATATTTTAACATTGGTAAAAAATATATGATCTCAAGGAGGAATGACTGATGACGATCAATAAGACACAAGAAGGAACCGCATTGACGGTTGCGCTGGAAGGCCGCCTGGACACCACAACGGCTCCGGATCTGGAACTGGAACTGAGAGAGAATCTGGAAGGCATCACAGAACTCGTCCTGGATCTGACCAGCCTGGAATACATGTCCTCTGCCGGTCTCAGAGTGCTTTTAAGTGCTCAGAAAACGATGAATAAACAGGGCAGCATGGTGATCCGTGGCGCGAACGATGTGATCATGGATATCTTTGAAGTCACCGGATTCAGTGAGATCCTGACCATCGAATGATAGAAGTAAGCCACTTAAATAAGTCCTTCAAAGTTTACCGGCGGGATGCTGGCATGAAAGCCGCTTTTAAAGGCCTTTTTCATCGCGAGCAAACACGCGTGGAGGCTTTGAAGGATCTTTCCTTTTCTATACAGGATGGGGAGATCGTTGGACTGATCGGTCCGAACGGCGCGGGAAAGAGCACTACGATAAAAGTCCTGTCGGGGATCCTGGTACCGGATAGCGGAGAATGCAAGATCAACGGCCGTGTTCCGTGGAAAGAGCGCAAGGCGCACGTCCGGGATATCGGCGTTGTTTTCGGACAGAGAAGCCAGCTTTGGTGGGATGTCCCGATCATCGATTCTTTCGATCTTCTGAAAGAGATCTACAAGATCCCTGAGGAAAGATACCAGGCCACATTGCATGAACTGACCGAAACGCTGGAATTGGAAGATCTGCTGCGCACGCCGGCCCGCCAGCTTTCATTAGGACAACGTATGCGATGTGAGATCGCGGCCTCCTTGCTGCACGAGCCGAAGATCCTTTTCCTGGATGAACCGACGATCGGCCTGGATGCTGTCTCTAAACTGGCAGTCAGGGACTTTATCAAAAAGCTGAACGAAGAAAAGAATACGACCATCATTTTGACCACGCATGATACCCAGGATCTGATGGCACTGACCAAACGGATCCTTCTGATCGGCAAGGGAGAGATCCTTCTGGACGGCAGTCTGGAAGCATTGATCGATCGATACCCGGAAGGTATCACGGCCGAAGAAATGGTCGTAGCGCTGTACAAGGAGTACAAGATATGAGAGCCGCGTTAGGGATGCTCAGGATGCGGTTCATTTACAGCCTGCAATACCGGGCGGCCGCATGGGCCGGTGTCATGACGCAGGTATTCTGGGGGTTCATGGAGACCCTCTTATACAAGGCCTTCTATGCCAGCAATGCGGCTGCGTTTCCCATGACGCTGCCGCAGGTCACCTGCTATATCTGGCTGCGACAGGCCTTTTTTGCCATGTTTATCCTGTGGAGCGTCGATGGCGATATCCTGGATATGATCATTAACGGCAACGTAGGCTACGAGATCATCCGTCCGACCGATCTGTACTGGATGTGGTTCACCCGGAACCTTGGAAGCCGTCTGTCGAAAGTCGCGCTTCGGTGCGGTCCGGTCTTTCTTGTCGCGTTTCTATTACCGGCGCCTTTTGGCCTGTCCCTGCCTCCCAACTGGGTCACGTTTTTCGCTTTTCTGCTTTCTTTCGTAATGGCCGTGCTTCTGATCATCGGGCTTTGTATGTGGATCTACATATTATCTTTTTATACGATCGCGTCCAGAGGAGTGCAAAGCATCGTGGGATTGACGGCTGAATTCCTGTCGGGATCGCTCCTTCCCATTCCCTTTATGCCTGAAGGCTTCCAAAAAGTCGCTTATCTGCTGCCGTTTGCGCAAACACAGGCGGTTCCGTATCTGATGTACTCCGGATACTATTCCGGCCGTGAGATGGTGATGAATCTGGGAGTGCAGCTGTTCTGGCTCATCGTTGTGATAGGCAGCGGGCACGCTGTCATGAAGAGGGCTTTGCTGAAAGTCACGGTGCAGGGCGGATGAGCGGCGTCTAGTAAATCAGGACTCATGCAATTGCGCCGCTCAATGAATTTCGGCGATGCCGAAATTCCGACAGGTATAGAGTACGGATGAGCGGCATTACGTATATCTGGACTCATGCAATTGCGCCGCTCAATGAAAAGAAAGGAGGAGTGCTGTGAAGTTATATTATCGAATGTTTTTGATGCATCTAAGAAGTCAGATGGAGTACAAGGCCTCCTTTTTTATGATGAGTATCGGGATCATGATCACATCTTTGGGAGATCTTCTGGCTATCAGCTTTCTGATGATGCGTTTCCATACGGTA
This sequence comes from uncultured Eubacteriales bacterium, assembly GCA_900316145.1. Taxonomy (GTDB): domain Bacteria; phylum Bacillota; class Clostridia; order Lachnospirales; family Bianqueaceae; genus RUG159. Next base: position 4,256 of record ONBQ01000113.1, on the reverse strand, counting down.
AAGGGGTTTACCTTGCCGCAGATCCTGCTTTGCTACAGCGTGATGGTCCTGTCCTATACCTTCGCGGAACTGATCGGTCGGGGATTTGACCATTTTCAGCAGGTGCTGAAGAATGGGGATTTTGACCGGATCATGCTTAGGCCGGTGAGGATCATGCCGCAGGTGTTTCTGGCCCGCATGAACCTGGAGAGGATCAGCAAGGCGGTGCTGGCCGGGGTCGTTCTGATCTACGCGATGTCACGCTCCGGTGTAGTTTGGACGATGGATCGTATCCTGGTCCTGATCCTCATGATCCTGGGCGGAACGCTGATGTTTACCGGTCTGTTTATCCTGCACGCGGTGGTTTGCTTCTTTACGCTGGAAGGGCTGGAGGTCATGAATATCCTGACGGACGGCAGCCGTTCCTATGGCGAATATCCGGTCAGCATCTATGGCAAGGAAATGCTGAAGTTTTACACCTATGTGATACCTGTCGCGCTGATCCAGTATTATCCGCTGCTGTATATCCTGGGAAGGACCGGGGATTTCCGATTTGGACTTCTTCCTTTGTTCGGAGCGTTGTTTCTGGTTCCTTGCTTCTTCCTATGGAAGTTTGGAGTCAGGCGTTATAAGTCCAATGGATCCTGATTATTTATCTTGAACTGGGCCTTTGTCTGTGGTACAATCTTTCTAACTGTGCATTGAAACCAGAGAAAAGGAAGAATACATAAGTGTCAACATTACAACAAGAGATCAATAAACGACGTACGTTTGCGATCATTTCGCATCCGGATGCCGGTAAAACTACATTAACCGAAAAGCTGCTGCTGTACGGAGGCGCGATCGCCCAGGCCGGTGCAGTCAAAGGCAAAAAAGCGGCCCGACACGCAGTCTCCGACTGGATGGAGATCGAGAAGCAGCGTGGTATTTCTGTTACTTCTTCCGTCATGCAGTTTGAATATGACGGGTTCTGCATCAATATCCTGGATACACCGGGCCATCAGGACTTTTCAGAAGATACCTACCGTACGCTCATGGCGGCCGATTCCGCTGTCATGGTCATCGACGCGTCCAAGGGCGTAGAGGCCCAGACCCGCAAGTTGTTCAAGGTCTGCCGCCTTCGTCATATCCCTGTTTTTACCTTTATCAATAAGATGGACCGGGAGGCTAAGGATTCCTTTGACCTGCTGTCTGATATCGAAACGGAACTGGGGATCGAGACTTGCCCCATGAACTGGCCCATCGGCTCCGGAAAGCGTTTTCAAGGTGTTTATGACCGTGAGGCGCGGGAGATCCTGTTCTTTGAGGGAAATGAAGATGGCTCTTTAAGCGGTGCCCACGTGGTACGCAAGCAGGAGGTCGATATTCAGGATCCGGGGCTCTCAGGGCTCATTGGAGAACAGGAAAGACAGCAGCTGATCGAAGAGATCGAGCTTTTGGATGGTGCCAGTCATGAGTTTGACATGGATATGGTCCGTGCCGGCGATCTTTCCCCCGTGTTTTTCGGCTCCGCACTGACCAACTTCGGTGTAGAACCTTTCCTGAAGGAGTTCCTTCGTATGACCACCGCGCCTCTGGCGAGACGCGCGGGCGATAAGGAGATCGATCCGGTCGAAACAGGCTTCTCTGCTTTTGTATTTAAGATCCAGGCCAACATGAATAAGGCCCATCGTGACCGCGCGGCGTTCTTCAGGATCTGCTCCGGACGGTTTGAGAAGGGCATGGAGGTCTATCATGTGCAGGGCGGAAAGAAGATCAAGCTTTCGCAGCCTCAGCAGCTGATGGCGCAGGACCGTTCTATCGTAGATGAAGCCTACGCGGGCGATATCATCAGCGTATTTGATCCGGGCATCTTCTCGATCGGAGATACCATTTGTATGCCTGGAGAGAACTTCCAGTTTGAAGGGATCCCGACCTTCGCACCGGAGCATTTCTGCCGCATCCGTCAGGTGGATACCTTAAAGCGCAAGCAGTTCATCAAAGGTACGACGCAGATCGCCCAGGAAGGCGCGATCCAGATCTTCCAGGAACCGGGTCATGGCATGGAAGAAGTGATCGTAGGCGCCGTTGGTGTCCTGCAGTTTGAGGTACTGGAATACCGCTTAAAGAATGAGTACAATGTCGATATCCGCATGGAACCGCTGTCTTATCAGCTGATCCGCTGGATCGAAAATGAGGAGATCGATCTGTCTTCCCTTACGCTGACATCGGATACACGTATCGTGGAAGACTTCAAGGGCAGCAGCCTGTTGCTCTTTACCAACGAGTGGAATATCACATGGGCTTTGAGCCACAACAAGGAACTTAAGCTTTCAGAGTTCGGAAGAAAGGAAATGTAAAATGAAAAAACGCTGGTTCAGAATGACCCTCAGCGCCGTCCTGATCTTGAGTTTGATGACTTCCTGCAAACGCATCGAAGTGTTCCAGAAAGGGAAAGCAACGGACGCGAACGGCGAGGAAATGACGTGGGATGAGTATACAGAGGATTTCTTCGTTTCTTCTATTACGGAAGATGCTCTGACGATGCATTATTTCATCCAGTATCCGGAAAACTTCGGAATCGATGAATACGAAGATACCCTGGGCACCATTTATTCAGAAGAGCCGGAGGAGGACCAGTATACCTGGGCTTCGGACGCGCTGAAAGAGCTGGAAGCGTATCCGGATTCGACACTGACCGATCAGCAGAAGCTGGATAAAGAAACCCTGACCTGGTATCTGGAAACTGAGAAAATGGGCGAGGATGAAAAATTCGCGTATTATAAAGAGTACGCCGCGCCTATGTACGGGATCCAGTCCAATCTGCCCATCAACTTTGCCAACTATGCCTTCAACGAGCCTACGGATGTAGACCATTATTTGGCGCTTCTGGATGATGTCCCCAGATATATGAATGAACTGTTCCTTTATGAACAGGAAAAGGCGAACCGTGGCTATGGCATGGCGGACTATCTGATCGATCAGGTCATCGAAGAGTGTTCGGACTTCCTGGGAGAATCTGTCGAGGACAACGTTCTTGTTACTACTTTTGATGAGAGGATCGACAGCCTGAGCCTGGAATCCGGAAAAGCAGAGGAATATAAGGCCTCCAACATGAAAAAGGTGGAAGAGAGCGTATTCCCGGCCTATCAGGACTTCATGTCCAATATGGAGACCTTAAAGGGGATGTGCAAGGGCTCTGGAGCCTTGCCTGAGTTTGAACACGGCAAGGAATACTTCGAATATCTGGCCAGAGGGGCCTCCAGTTCCGACCGTACCGTGGAAGAACTCAAAGAATTGCTTCAGAACTATATTGATCAGCAGTACGGCGAGATCACCATGATGGCCATGGCGGATCCGGATCTGCTGAGCAAGATGGATGATCCTGATTACGGCGCGGAAGATCCGGTCGACATTCTTGAACTCATCGCCTCCCGCATGGGCAATGTCCTGGTTCCTGATATTGGAAGCGCGAAATATACGGTGCGCTACGTACCCAAGTCTCTGGAAGGCAGCTCCAACCCGGCGTTCTGCTTCATTCCGCAGATCGATAATGTGGAAAGCGCGATCTATATCAATCAAAGCCCGGAATATGAGCACATGGACTTTTTCATTACCGTTGCCCATGAGGGTTATCCCGGCCATATGTATCAGAACACCTATTATTATGGCACTGATCCGGCTCATTTCCGCTATATCCTGGATTTCTCCGGTTATACGGAAGGCTGGGCTGTCTATATCTCCTATCGCGCGCTTGAACTCAGTGATATCGAAGATGCGAGCATTCAGCGGCTTCTGGCCCTGGATTCAGCGCTTGGATATGAATTCAGCGCACTGGCAGATATCGGCGTCAATTATGAAGGATGGACGCAGGAAGAACTGGCGGACTTCTTCGAAGAATACGGTCTGAGCGGCGGTGATATTGAAGATCTGTATTATCAGCTGATCTCCACGCCGGGTGTGTATCTGAGTTACAGCGCGGCAGCCTGTGAGATCTGGGATCTGCAGAAGTATGCTATGGAAAAGCTGGGCGAGGATTACAATGACGTGGACTTCCATCGCATCATTCTGGATGCCGGTCCCACCTCATTCTCCATCCTGAAAGAGCGTGTGGATGAATTCGCTGCCAGCCGCAGCTGATCGAACGTTATAGTTAAAAGAGCACTCTTACGCTAAAAATATTTTGGCGAAGAGTGCTTTTTTGGTGTCCAAAGCGATAAAAAAAGGCTAATCATATATATAGGCAAAATAGAAAGGGGGAAGCTGATGATCATTCAGATCCGCCGCAAAACGGGACG
>ONBQ01000167.1 GCA_900316145.1 uncultured Eubacteriales bacterium | reverse complement strand
TCACCGAAAATGTCGCCGCTTTCCAGATCGATGACTTCATCTTCCTCCCAGTCACCCAGGTCGATGTATTCTTCCCAGTTGCATACACGCAGCACGATCTCCGCTTCTTCAGCATTGACTGTTCCGCGGACAGCAGAGGCAATGATGCCGATGAGCATCAGGAGCGCAATGATCAACGCGATGATTCTTTTCATGATGCTCACCCCTTTTTCTGTTCTTTGGCTGCCTTGATGTTCATGCCGATAACGATCAGGATGACGATGACGAAGATCACGGTGGACAAGGCCCACAGCGCGGTCTTGATGCTGGTCTGAGAACCCTTGGTCGCGTTGACGACATAGGTACTGATCGTATCGAAGGTGGCCGGTTTGGTATAAGTAGCAATGAAGTAGTCATCCAGAGAGAGGGTGATCGCCAGAGAGAAGCCGGAGATCATGCCCGAGAAGATCTGCGGAATGACAACGCGCAGAAGGGCGGAAGCGGGGGTGGCGCCCAGATCCAGCGCCGCCTCATAGAGGCTCGAATCCATTTGTTTGAGTTTCGGAATGACCGAAAGGTATACAAACGGGGCGGACAGGGTAACGTGGCCGATGATCAGCGGGATATAGGTATCTTTGCTGATGCCGAAGACCACGACCAGCAGGATGCAGATGGAGAAACCGGTAACGACGTCCGCGTTGATAACGGGGATCTGGTTGACCGTGCGGATGGCGGAGGAGACGCCCTTCTTGGAGTAGAAGGAGCCGATCGCGCCGAGGGTACCGAGCAGGGTAGCCAGAATGGCGCTTCCAAAAGCCAGAAGCAAGGTGCCAACGATCATGCTGCGCAGTTCTTCTGTCGTGAAAAGCGTGATGTAGTTTTTCAAAGTGAACCCGCGGACCATACCGATCTGCGTGGCGTTGGTGAAGCTGAAGAAAGCCAGGATCAGGATCGGAGCATACAGGAAGACCAGTGTCAGGACGGGGACCAGAGTCCGAAGTGTTTTTCTTATCATAACAGGGCACCTCCCGCGCGGGAATCTTCCTCACCGGAAGTGTTGGAGACCAGGGTGAATACACAGATGATAGCGAGCAGGATCAAAGCGATCATGGAGCCGCCGTGCCAGTTATAGGCGGAGAAGTAGCTGCCGATGAGGCTGCCCATGATATAGGTGCTGTTGTAGAGCATATCCAGCACGACGTAGTTGGTCATGGCCGGTAGAAATACCATGGAAATACCGCTTACGATCCCGGGAACGGACAGAGGCAGCGTAACACGCAGGAACGCGCCGGTGTCATTCGCGCCAAGATCCTTGGCCGCTTCGATCAGAGATCCGTCCAGCTTTACGATGGTGTTGTAGATGGGCAGGATCATGAAAGGCAGAAAGTCATAGGTCATACCGATCACGGAGTTCAGGAAGGGGTGGAAGGCCAGGTTGCCTTCCAGAACGGTCAGGATCTCCTTCAGAGCGGTGATGCGCAGAGAAAAGTTGATCCACATGGGCATGACAAAGACCATGATGATGACGGACTTGGCCTTCAGATGACTGGTAGCCAGGATGTAGGCGACCGGATAGGCGATGGCCAGACACACCAAAGTCGTAACGATCGCGATCAAGAAGCTGTAGAACAGGGTGCCTAAAGTGTTCGGGTCCGTAAAGAAGCTGGTCAGATTGTGGAAGGTGAACTGGCCCTGTCCGTTGGTAAAGGCATAGTAGAACAATACCACGAGCGGGATCGCGACGAATAACAGCAGAAAGAGGGCGTAGGGGACCCCCAAGGTTTTTCTTGAGAATTTCATCGGGCCGGCTCCTTACTTCTTGACCGAAAAACGCATCTTCTCGATCGGAAGGATCAGGCCGATCTGGTCACCCATGTTCCACAGATATTCATCATCGACGATGAAGTCCTGTCCCAATTCCGTATTGATGACATAGCTGTAATGGTCACCCTTATAAATAAGGTTGCTGATGGTGCCTTCGATCAGGACGTTTTCATCATCCACATCATCGGTCATCTTGATATCCTGCGGCTCAATGGCAGCGGTGATATGCAGCTTGTCCGGATCGATGACCTGACCGTTTTCATCCAGCAGTTCTTTGTTTTCGCCGCGGCGGCTGCCCTTGACGAGCTGGGTCAGGCTGGCGTGAAGCTCCGTGCCATTGAATTCCAGATGATGAGCGCGGTTTACATCGACCGGGAAGAAGTTGGTATGGTTCTCCGCGATCATGATATGGATGCCGTCGGGCGCCACCTGCATGCCGACCACATCTCCGACGGAAGCGGATTTCGTGCTTTGGATCACGACTTCATAGCGGCCGGACTGCACGATGATCTCATAATGGATGCCCTTGAAGATGACAGAGGTGACCTTGCCGCGGATCTGACCCTGAGCAGGATCGGTCAGGACCACATCCTCCGGACGGACGACGGCCGTGATCTGGGTGCCTTCGGGCACATCATCCACGCAGTCGAACTGGCCGCCGGCAAAGCGCGCCTTTTTCGTTCCGGTCATGATGCCGTTGAACAGGTTGCTTTCGCCGATAAAGTCCGCGACGAAGGCGTTCTGCGGCTCGTTGTAGATATCTTCCGGGGTGCCGATCTGCTGGATCTTGCCTTCGGACATGACAACGATCTTGTCCGACATGGTCAGGGCTTCTTCCTGATCATGGGTAACATAGATGAAGGTGATGCCGAGCTCATCATGCATGTTTTTCAGCTCGATCTGCATCTCCTTGCGCATTTTCAGGTCCAGAGCGCCAAGCGGTTCGTCCAGGAGCAGGATCTGCGGCTCATTGACCAGAGCTCTCGCGATGGCAACACGCTGCTGCTGGCCGCCGGACAGCGTAGAGACGGAACGCTTTTCGAAGCCTTCCAGGTCGACCAGTTCCAGGACCTTCTTGACCTTGCGGCTGATCTCGTCTTTGGGCGTCTTCTTCTGCTTCAGACCGAACGCGATGTTATCGAAAATGTTCATGTGCGGAAACAGAGCGTAGCGCTGAAAGACCGTATTGATGGGGCGCAGGTTGGGCGGCATTTTGGAGATATCCTGACCGTTTAGCAGGATGTCACCCTCACTGGGCATGTCGAAACCTGCGATCATACGCAGCGTGGTCGTTTTCCCGCATCCGGACGGACCGAGAAAAGTTACAAATTCACCACGTTTGACTTCGAGATTGAAGTCGGAGACCGCGGTAAAACCGTCATCGAAGACCTTGGAGATGTGCTTCAGTTCAATGATGTTTTCGTTGTTTGCCATGGCAGTTGCTCCCTTATATAAAACTTATTAAAAACTGGGCGGGGTGCTGATCCACAGAAGACGCGCGGGGCGGCTTCCCGGATTCTCGATGTGGTGCGGACGGTCCGCTTCATAATAAAAGCTTTCACCGGCCTTGACTTCAAAACGGGTCTCATCCCGAATCAGGAGAATGCGTCCGCTTAAAACATATCCGAACTCTTCGCCATTGTGAGGCTCGTCAGAGGGAAGGGCGGAATGCGGTTTCAAAGTGACCAGGATCGGTTCCATCTGATTGCTTTGCGCGGAAGGCACGAGCCAGTGCGTTATGTTGCCTTCTTCATCGATCTTTTCAAAGTAATCGTTTTCCTGGAAAACGATCTTTTCATTGCCTGTCTCACGGAAGAATTCTCCCGGAGTGCTGCCCAGGCATTCGATCAGATCGAATAAGGTGACGACGGAAGGAGAGACCTGGCCGCGCTCCAGTTGAGAAATGAAGCCTTTGGTCAGTTCCGCCCGGTCCGCCAGCTCCTGCTGGGTCAGGCCGTTCTGTTTGCGCAGATCCCGGATCATCTTACCGATCTCGGCGTTTACTGTGATTTGATCCATACCTGTACCTTCCTTCCAATTGATCGTAAAGATTGGATGGTGCGTCTGATTCTAAACTTAAAATCAATTTTTACTAAACTTAAACAGCAAATATAGTTGTATCATTTCTATTCGGAAATGTCAATAGAAATACGCAAAATAAATGAGAAAAATGGGGCAAAATCCATCTTGCATTTTGATACGTTCTATGGTAACATTTTCATATAATTTTGATAAAATGCGGTTAGATTGGCCTGTTAATTTCAGGCTGGCCGACCGGAAGGAGGTGTTCATGTTGTTGCTGAGCGCAGAACTGTCCAATGCTTTTGTAGTCGCACTGGGTATTGGCGTTGTCTTCGTCGGATTGGTCTGTCTGATCTTGATCTGCATGGTTATGGGTAAGATCTGCAATTCACTGTTCAATCAGAAAAAGGCCGCTCCCGCTCCCGCAGCCCCCGCTGCACCGGCTCCTGCAGCAATCCCGAATCGACAGGAATTTGTCGCTGCGGTCGCTGCTGCTATTGCGGAGGATATGGGAACTGATGTATCCCGCATCCGTATTCATTCCATCAAAAAACTGTAATCATAGAAGGGAAAAGAATCATGAAAAAGTATCTTGTGAATGTAAACGGCACTGATTATGAAATCACTCTGGAAGAAGTGAAAGACGGCGCTGATTTTCCGAAGAAGGCTGCTCCGGCTGCTGCCCCTGCTGCCGCTCCGGCTGCTCCGGCCGCAGCTGGCGCTGAGTCCGTTACCGCTCCTATGCCCGGTACCATCCTTAGCGTCAATGTATCCAACGGTCAGTCCGTTAAGAAGGGTGATGTCCTCTTTGTTCTGGAAGCAATGAAAATGGAGAACGAGATCATGGCCAACCGTGACGGTAAGGTCGCTAATATTGCCGTTGCCAAGGGTGCTACGGTCGAGACCGGTTCCGCTCTGTGCGTCATCGAGTAATTCATTTCTGTAAGAACAAAAGAAGGAGTCGATAAATAATGGAAGCTTTAACAAACTTTCTGCAGCAGACCGGCTTCTCACTGATCGCCAATGACTACAGAGTTCTGATCATGCTTGTGATCGCATGTTTCCTGCTGTATCTGGCTATCGTCAAGAAGTTCGAGCCCTTGCTGCTGCTGCCGATCGCGTTCGGTATGCTGTTGACCAACCTGCCCGGCGCCGGCATGTACCACAGCGAATTCTTCGCCGGTGGTCATGTAGACTGGTCCGCTTTGAAAGAGGGCAGCTTCGGTCTGATCGATGTTTTGTACTTAGGTGTTAAGTTGGGCGTTTACCCCTGCTTGATCTTCATCGGCGTTGGCGCCAGCACCGACTTTGGTCCGCTGATCGCGAACCCCACCACGCTGCTTCTTGGCGCGGCTGCGCAGGTCGGTATCTTCCTGACCTTCCTTGGTGCTCGCGCGCTCGGCTTTACCGGAGCGGAAGCGGCTTCTATCGGTATCATCGGCGGTGCTGATGGTCCTACCGCTATTTACACCACCACCCGTCTGGCTGCTCATCTGCTGGGCCCGATCGCTGTTGCCGCGTATTCCTACATGGCTCTGGTCCCGGTCATCCAGCCGCCTATCATGAAGGCTCTTACTTCCAAGAAAGAGCGTCAGATCAAGATGAATCAGCTTCGTGTCGTTTCCAAGACTGAAAAGATCATCTTCCCGATCGTCGTTACCATTTTCGTTACACTGCTGGTCCCGTCCGCAGGCGCCCTGATCGGCTGCCTGATGCTGGGTAACTTGATGCGTGAAAGCGGAGTAGTAGAGCGTCTGTCCAAGACTGTGCAGAACGAACTGATGAACATCGTCGTCGTTATGCTGGGTATCTCTGTCGGCGCTACCGCTACCGCGCAGTCCTTCCTGAACCTGAAGACCATCGAGATCATGGTCATGGGTGTTGTCGCGTTCGGTATGGGTACCGCCGGCGGCGTCCTGCTGGCCAAGTTCATGAACATCTTCCGCAAGCAGAAGATCAATCCGTTGATCGGTTCCGCCGGTGTTTCCGCGGTTCCTATGGCGGCTCGTGTTTCTCAGAAGGTCGGACAGGCAGAGGATCCGTCCAACTTCCTGCTTATGCATGCGATGGGCCCGAACGTAGCCGGTGTTATCGGTTCCGCTCTGGCGGCCGGCGCTCTGCTGGCTCTGTTCTCCTGATTTAGGAAACTATCGCTTTGATATATTTGGAAAGGATAAACTATGGCAAATCCATTAATGATTACCGATACCATTCTTCGTGACGCGCATCAGTCGCAGGCCGCGACTCGTATGCGTCTGGAGGACATGGTCCCGGCACTTCCGATCCTGGATGATATCGGTTACTGGTCTTTGGAGTGCTGGGGTGGTGCTACCTTTGATGTCTGCATGCGTTTCCTGGATGAAGATCCGTGGGAGCGTCTGCGTACCATCAAAAAGTACACGCCGAAAACCAAGCTGCAGATGCTGCTGCGTGGTCAGAACCTGCTGGGTTACAAGCACTATGCGGATGATGTAGTAGAGGAGTTCGTCCAGAAGTCCATCGACAATGGTATCGAAGTCGTACGTGTTTTCGATGCTCTGAATGACCCGCGCAATATCGAAGCGCCTATGAAGTACATCAAGTACTACGGCGGTATTGCCGAGGCCTGCATCTCTTATACCACAAGCCCGGTCCATGATGAGGACTACTTCATCAAGCTGGCTATGCGCCTTGAGAAGATGGGCGCGGATGTTATCGCCATCAAGGATATGGCAGGTCTGCTGCTTCCTTATGACGCCTATTCTCTGGTCAAGAGAATGAAGTCTGTGCTGAACATCCCGATCCATCTGCATACGCACAATACCGCCGGCACCGGCGACATGACCAACCTCATGGCGGCTCAGGCCGGTGTGGATATCGTTGACTGCGCGCTCAGCCCGCTGGCCAACGGTACCTCTCAGCCCAGTACCGAAGCCATGGTCGTTACCCTGCAGGGTACGGACCGTGACACCGGACTGAATCTGGAGACCTTGAGCAAGGCCGCCGCCCACTTCCGCGGCGTGGCACAGCGCCTGAAGGAAACCGGCGCTCTGGATCCGAAGGTCCTGAATGTTGACCCGAACACCCTGCTGTATCAGGTTCCGGGCGGCATGCTGTCCAACCTTCTGGGCCAGCTGAAGCAGGCCAAGGCAGAGGATAAGTACTATGACGTTCTGGCAGAAGTACCGCGTGTCCGCAAGGACTTCGGTTATCCGCCGCTGGTCACCCCGACCTCTCAGATCGTCGGTACCCAGGCCGTTATGAATGTCATCTCCGGTCAGCGCTACAAGATGGTCCCGAAGGAATCCAAGGCCCTTCTGCGCGGTGAGTACGGTGCTCTTCCGGGTGAGGTCAACGAGGCCGTCCGCAAGCAGTGCATCGGCGATGATGAGATCATCACCTGCCGTCCGGCTGATCTGTTAGAGCCGGAGCTGGATAAGTATCGTGAAGAGTGCAAGCAGTGGGCCCGCAGTGAGGAAGACGTTCTGTCCTACGCGCTGTTCCCGCAGGTCGCCAGCAAGTTCTTCGAGGCTCGTGAAAAGGGCTTCAAGAAAGAGCCTGAGGTCCGCAAGATCTTCGTCGATGACGTATCCATCCAGTAAGATCCTTGTATAACATAAGAAAAGGGATAGCCTAGGCGCTGTCCCTTTTTTTGACAAACCTTGCGTTTTATGCTACACTGATAAAAATCCCATAAAAACGATAGGAAATATAGATGGAAACCTTCAAGCACATCATAGATACCATCCAGGCCACCCAGAACATCACCTATGAACAGCTGGACTACGTCCTGACCCACATCGATGAGGAAAAGGCCGAATACCTTTACCAGAAAGCGCGGCAGGTCAGCGAGCCCATCTTTCACAAAGCCGTTTACCTGCGCGGCCTGATCGAATTCACCAATATCTGCAAGAACGATTGCTACTACTGCGGCATCCGCTGCAGCAACTCAAACGCCGAGCGCTACCGCCTTACAAAAGAACAGATCCTTTCCTGCTGCGAAATAGGCGCTAAACTGGGCTTCAAGACCTTCGTCCTGCAGGGAGGAGAGGACCCGTACTATACGGATGATAAGATCTGTGATATCGTTCGATCCATCAAGAATGCCTACCCCGACTGCGCCGTCACTCTCTCCATCGGTGAAAAATCCTATGAGAGCTACAAAAAGTTCTATGACGCCGGAGCAGATCGTTACCTGCTGCGTCACGAAACCGCCAACGAAGAGCATTACGCCCAGCTTCACCCGGCCAATCTGTCCGGCGCGCACCGCAAGCAGTGCCTTCGTGATCTGAAAGCGATCGGCTTCCAGATCGGCTGCGGCATCATGGTCGGAACCCCCGGCCAGACGATCCGCCATATCTATGAAGACTTTGCTTTCATGAAGGAGCTTCAGCCTCACATGATCGGGATCGGTCCCTTCATCCCTCACAAAGACACACCCTTCCGCAACGAGCCGATGGGCAGCGTTCCTTTGACTATCCATCTGCTGGCCTTGCTGCGCCTGGTCTTCCCGAAAGCCCTGCTTCCGGCCACCACCGCCCTTGGCACCGCGGACCCCCTGGGCCGCGAAAAAGGCATCCTGGCCGGCGCCAACGTCATGATGCCCAACCTTTCACCTGTCAATGTGCGCGAAAAATACATGCTTTATGATGGCAAGATCTGCACCGGCGACGAAGCCGCGGAGTGTCACCGCTGCATGGAGCTGCGCGTGCAGAAGATCGGCTACCATGTGGAAGACAGCAGAGGAGACCATCCGGACTTTGTACTATAGAAGGGATAACCATGAAAAACTGGACTAACTTAGAGAATAAGATGCGGCCGAAGGTCCGATACTGGGTCCCGGCAGCAGCTATGGATGAGCAGGATCTGCGCAAAGAACTGCAGCAATTGAAAGAAAGAGGCTTTGGCGGAGTAGAGGTCGTAGTTTTAAGCATGCTGCCGCAAGACCTGGCTGGATCCGAAGATGGATGGGGAACTGTCAACTGGGACCATATGGTAGACGTGATCGCGGACGAGACAGAGAAGCTGGGGCTCTCCATGGATATCGCGATCGGGCCGGGCTGGCCGATCGCCTCACCGGTCATAAAAAACGCGGATGATCCAGCGGCGATCCGTGAATTGACTTTTGGGGAAGTAACTGCCGCCGAAGGGTATGAAGGTCCGCTTCCGGAGCGCAGGATCCAACACGAAGAGGGCCACTCTCAGCTGCTTGCGGTCATGGCTTATGAAGAGACGGCAGACCATGTACTGAAAAAGGACAGCTTCGTAGATCTGATGCCTTTTGTTACGAATGGACGTATTTCCTGGAAGGCGCCTTATAATGCGGTCTGGAAGATTTTTGCTTTTTATGTGCAGCCGGCTGTACATAAGATCAATGCGCGTCAGACCTATGTGGTCGACCATCATGGAGAAGCGGGGGCCCGCGCGGTCGAACGCTACTGGGATCAGGTGTTTTCCGAGAGAGCTCCGTATCGTTCCATGGAATCATTCTTCTGTGATTCACTGGAATATGAGGTCAGCATGGACTGGACAGCAGATCTGCCTGAAGAATTCCAGAAACGGCGTGGCTACAGTCTGTTGCCGTTTCTGCCGTTTATTGGATTGGACGGAGCTTTTCCCAAGACCGATCCGGCCGGTTATAGGCTGGAGGAGGAGAGCGTTTCCGATGCGATCAACCGGGACTATCTGGAAACACTGACCCAATTGTATACAGAGCGGCATCTGGCGGTCCTGGAGCGGATCGCGGAGAAGTATGGCAAGACCATCCGTTACCAGGTAGCGTATAACAAGATGCTGGAAGTGGAGCGAAGCGGTCTGTATGTAGCGATCCCGGAAAATGAAGCGTTGGGAAGACCTTCGATCGATTATATGAAAACAATGGCCGCGGCAGCGCATCTGGGAAGAAAGGATCGCTATTCTTTCGAATGCGCGGCGGAGTTCGGCCATAGCTATGGACAGAGTTATGAGGACCTTTTCTGGTGGATCAAGCGGGCGGCCATGGCCGGCATGAATGCCCAGGTGCTGCATGGCGCTTCTTATTCCGGCGGGTATCATGGGGCATTTTCCGAAGATGGGCATCTGAAACAAGAGACATGGCCGGGCTATGAAGGGTTTGGTAAATTTGTATCCAATTACTGGAATCGAACGTTATCGATCCGGGACGCCAGAGGCTGTCTGGATGCTGTGACGCGCATCAATACCGTTTTCCGTCAACAGGCCAAAGTGGATGTTTTGATCTTCCGGGACGACTATCTTAGCCATGGATTTGGCAGTGAATTCTGTTTGTATGATGATGGAGGGGCGCTAGCGACCCGGGGCTACAGCTATGAATTTGCTTCAGAGACAGTTTTATGCCAGCCCAACGCCATCGTTCGAGATGGAGTCCTGGACCCGGAGGGTACGGCCTATCGATGCCTGCTGATCCCGGATCTGGATCATATTTCCATTTCGATGCTGAAGAAGATCCAGACATTAAAAGCGGATGGACTGCCCGTATATTGGGTAGGAAAGAAGCCTGACGGACGTAAATATTACGGAGAATCTGTATCCGAATGGGAGCAGGCTATGGCGGACTGTCAGGACATTCCCTGGATCGAGGATCTTTCTTCTGTGCCTGAAAGGCTGGCGGATGCCGGGATCTTGCCGCGCATAGCGCTGGAAGGACGAAAGGACGTCATGACCGCGGTCCACGAAGACCAGGATGCAAGATATTGCTGCCTATACGGCTTTAACCGTCTGGTCTTGGATCAGGAGCATCCGAATCCGGATGAGATCTCGGTTTCCGCTATCTATCAAAAAGGGACGATAAAACGAAGTTATGAACGTCCGGGCTTAAGCAGCCGGGAAACGATCCATGTACGGCTGGAAGGAATAGGGCGGGTCATCTGTCTGGATCCCTTCAGCGGGCAGACCCGAAAAATGCCGTTCAAGGAAGTGAACGGCGGAATGGAAGGTTCAGTCGAGATCGAAGAAGATGAACTGATCATTCTGGCGATCGAAACAGGGAAGGAACCGGAGACGGTTCCTGAAAGGCACCCGGTCTGCACCTATCCGGTTTCATTCAAAAGCATCGCGTTTTCTTCGTTCGAACCGGATACGCTGAAAGAAACGTCTTTCCTGCGCAGTCATTTCGAACCATACGGACAGGAGATGCCATTGAAAACGCCTCTGTCCTGGCCGGATCTTGGCTTTGATGGGTTTGCCGGCAAGGCATTGTACAAAGCCAGCATCGACCTGCCGCAGATTGATCCGGAAGCCTCTTATGTGCTGGAGCTGGGAGATGTAGAAGATACATTCCATCTCAAGGTAAATGGGCAGGATACGCCATTTCCGGATCAGGTGATGAAGAGGGTGGATCTGACCGGACTGCTTCAGACTGGCAGAAATGACCTGGAGATCGAAGTCACATCCAATCTATACAATCGTCTGTTTACAGGAGAGCCCATACCGTACATCATGGAAAGCCCTAAACGGATCGTACGTCAATATGGAATCAAGGAAACGGAAAACAAGAAGATCCGATTGATCGAATATGTGTAATATAAAACAATGATCCTGTTTTCATCTAAATGAACGAAAGCATGCGGCATGAACTTTTACTTCAGCCGCATGCTTTTTTAATACCATGACGCTAATGACTCAAAAAGAAGCTGTGAAATAACTGCATTGAAGATAATGAGAATCCATAAGCATCTGGTTTTCCCATCCTTGAAACAGAAAGACTCGTGAAGCAAACGATTCTTAAGTAAAAAACTCATGATTCGTTATTTCACAGCCCATTCACATAAACTAATAAAGATCACAGATCGATCACTTTCACTTCCATCGCGCCTAGATCCACATCGATCACATGTTCGTCCAGCTTCAGTGTCGTCTTCTGCGGCGAGGAGTAGAGGTTCATCACGAAAACCGTGCGATGGCCCTCAGTATCGGCCCAGTAGGTGGTGAAGATGTTACGGTTGGAGCTTTCCACGATGGGCTTCGCGCCAAGACGCTCGACCAAGGTCTCGAGCATTCTGGCCTGGGGGAAGGTGGTCGCCATCCAGGAGAAGCCGAGCCAGGTCAGGGATCCGCTGCCATAGGGGAGCTCGAAGCCGGTGACACGGCCTTTCTGGTCATGGGCGATGACAGTGGCGCCATCGGGCAGCTTGTCGCAGCAATACAGGGTATTTAACATGAATACGTGCTCAGGAAGGCCCTCGATCGTCATAGCGGGCGTAGTGGGTTCAGATGTGAAGGAAGCGCCTTTAAAGGCATCTTTTAACAGCGTACAGGGCTGGTACTCCAGGTCCAGTTCGGGGAAGGCCGGAAGCAGCAGCACCTTTCCGCCTTCTTCGGCGAAGGAGAGGATCGCGGCCTGCGCCTCAGCGCTCATGGTGGAAGGAGCCGGCACGATCAAAGGCTGGGAGAGATCCAGCGGGCCGTCCAAGGGTACCATGCGGCCGTTGTGGCGG
>ONBQ01000164.1 GCA_900316145.1 uncultured Eubacteriales bacterium | reverse complement strand
ATCTCGGCCAGAAACAAGATCCGGGACATCATTGAAGAAGCGCAGAAAGAGAGGAAAAGTGAAATGAAATCAGCCTACAAGTACTTCACCGAAACACTGGACCAGCTGAAGGAAGATGGCCTGTATAAAAATGAGCGAGTCATTACGACGCCGCAGAGCAGTCACATCGACACCACGGTAAAACGCGATGTCATCAACATGTGCGCCAACAACTATCTGGGCCTGTCTGACAGCCCGCGCCTGATCGAAGCCGCGAAGAAAAGCTATGACACCTGGGGCTATGGCCTGTCTTCCGTACGCTTCATCTGCGGCACCCAGCAGCTGCATAAGGACCTGGAGAAGAAGATCAGTGAATTCTTAGGAACAGATGACACCATCCTGTACAGCTCCTGCTTCGACGCCAATGGCGGCCTGTTTGAGACCCTTCTGGGGCCGGAGGATGCCATCATCTCTGATGAGCTGAACCATGCCAGCATCATCGATGGTGTCCGCCTTTGCAAGGCCAAGCGCTTCCGTTACAAGAATAATGATATGGAAGACCTGAAGCGTTGTCTGGAAGAGGCTAAGGATGCCCGCATCAAGATGATCGCGACCGACGGCGTCTTCTCCATGGATGGTATCATTGCCAACCTGAAGGGCATCTGCGACCTGGCGGATGAATACGACGCGCTGGTCAT
Organism: uncultured Eubacteriales bacterium; assembly: GCA_900316145.1. Taxonomy (GTDB): domain Bacteria; phylum Bacillota; class Clostridia; order Lachnospirales; family Bianqueaceae; genus RUG159. The sequence goes on along the minus strand of ONBQ01000164.1, from coordinate 32,883 downwards.
GGTCGATGACAGCCATGCCATCGGCTTCATGGGTGAGCATGGCAAGGGCACGCCGGAAGCCTGCGGCGTAGAAGGCCGTGTCGATATCATCACCGGTACCCTGGGTAAGGCCCTGGGCGGTGCCTCCGGCGGATATACCAGCGCCAGACAGGAGATCGTCGATATGCTGCGTCAGAAGAGCCGTCCGTACCTGTTCTCCAACACGCTGGCCCCGTCCATCGCGGCTGCGGCTTATGAGACTTTCACCATGCTGCAGGAAAGCACCGCGCTGCGTGATAAGGTCCATGAGAATACCGCCTACTTCCGTCAGAAGATCCAGGAAGTCGGATTCGACATCATCGACAGCACCCACCCCATCGTGGCGATCATGTTCTATGACGCGCATGTGGCCGGCAAGGTCGCGGAGAAGATGCTGGAGAAGGGCGTTTATGTAACCAGCTTCGTCTATCCGGTCGTGCCGAAGGGCAAAGCCCGCATCCGCGTGCAGATCTCAGCCGCCCACAGCAAGGAAGACCTGGATTACGTCGTCAAGTGCTTCAAAGAAGTCAAAGAAGAACTGGATAAAGAATAAAAAAAGGTGGAGCGTGCAGAGCATGCTCCTCTTTGCTGTAATAAGAGATCAATCGATCGTAGAGGCACTCACTTGCCGGAAAAGATCCGTGTATTTGTCCTGATCGGCGCGCAGACAGACCAGATAGTAATCCGTATGCGCTTCCGGATCCACAATGGGAATGCATACCCGTCCGGCGGGGCCTTCGCCCCGCTTTATCTGGTATCCGGAGGCAAAGATCGGATAAGGAGAGTGGATCGCGATATCAGTAAAGGCCATCCGGTCGTGCTGGTGCAGATACCGTGTGTGGGGAGTTTTCGACTGGTGCATATTATGCCAGAATCCGATGTCATGTAATAAGAGTAGAGAGAGCCCGTCCAGGTCGCTGAGACGGAGCTCTTTTTTTGCGGCCAGAGGGTGCTGCGGGACCACCGCGATATACAGATCTTCGTGGCCACATTTTTTGCAGAGGTATTTTTCATCGGCAGGAGCTTCATGGACGACACATAATTGATAGACGCCTTGATCGAGCAGATCTAAAAACCCGACGTCATCGGTCATGTCAAAAGCCAATGTCATACCGCTGAAACAGGCGCTGATGATGGGAGTGAGCACTGCTTGCGGGATCGGCGCGCAATATCCGATGGAAAGCGTGTGAAGGCTTCGGTCAAAGGCTTTGACTTTTGCCTCAAAGTCTTGCGAGGCGGCCAGGACCTGCGCGGCATATTCCGCCGCTTTCTGCCCCGTTTCCGTTAACGTCAGATGGTTCTTGGTGCGTGAAAACAGAGCGACCCCCAGTTCCTCTTCCAACTGCTTCATAGACCGGGATAAGGCCGGCTGAGACGTGTGCAGTTTTTCCGCCGCGGCGGACAGGGTGCCCAGAGAAGCAAAGGTGGCCAGCTGATCCAAGAGTCTTAGATCTATCATATCGATTCCTTTCCGAGTATGCGGTTTTGATATAGCAGATATCGGTATTGGCATTGTACAATGTTTTGGTTTTATTGTAAAGTATAAGTAGAAAATGAAGGAGTAAAACATATGCCTAAAACAAATCCTAATGGTGAAATGACAAAGATGCATATCATCGTCCTGGTCGCGGGATGCCTGATGGCATGGGGCACGATGGGTATGCTGAATGCGTATGGTGTATTCTTCACCCCGATGGGAGAAGCCTTGCATGCCGGCCGCGCCGCGGTTACCTTACATTACTCTTTGCGTACGCTGGTCACCGGCCTGGCGGCTCCATTAGTCGCGCTCCTGCTGGAGAAAAGGATAGATCTTAAGAAGACGATGCCGATCGGTCTGGTATTATATCTGGTCAGCAGCATCCTGATCTCCCGGTCACGGTCTTTGATCCTGGTCGATGTGCTGGCGGTCGTCGCCGGTTTCGGCCTGGCCCTCGTTTCCTACATGCTGATCACGATCATCCTTGGCAATTGGTTCCATAAGAATCTGGGAACGTTTACCGGCATCGCGTTTGCCTTTTCCGGCATCGGTTCGGCCATCGCTTCCCCCATCGTGACCCGTCTGATGGATAGCCTGGGGTATCAAAAGGTCTATGTTCTGTATGCCGTGATCACGGCGCTGATGATCGTGCCGACACTGTTTATTCCGTTTTCGCCGGATAATATCGACCTGAAGCCTTATGGCGAAGGACAGGCTGCCGATCTGAAGAAAGAAAAACAGGAAGGCTATCTGGATCTGCCTTACAAGGCGATCTCGTTCGCCGCGATCATCTTAAGCGCGTTAACGATCCTGATCGTAGGCGATACGTCACTGAATTCCCATCTGCCATCCCTGGCCGTGGACAATGGTTTTACGGCGGATACCGGAGCGCTGCTGCTTTCCGCTTCCATGATCGGCAACCTGACGTTCAAGCTCATCCTGGGTGTGATCATCGATAAGTGGGGCGTCATCAAAGGATTTATCATCGTGCTGCTGATCTCGATCCTGGGATTCGGACTGATCCTGATCTCCAAAGGGTCTACGGCTCCTCTGCTTGCGGGCGGCTATCTGTATGGAACGATCTTCTCCCTTGGGTCTTTGGGATTGACGCTCTTGACCCGCTACCTGTATGGCAATGAGCAGTATAATAAAGTATATGCCAAGATCGCGATGATGACGAGCATCGGTTCGGCCGCGTTCGTTACGATCATTGGCGCGTTGTATGACATGACAGGTTCTTACCAGGTACCCATGGTACTGGGCCTGCTGATGGAAGTTGTATCTTTACTTCTGATCTTCCTGCTCGCAGCTAAGGTCAGAAGATCCAAATCGTAAAAAAAGGAGACACCGATGGAGAGAGAATTATTGAAACAGAATCCGTTTTTTCTGAATGACGAACAGATCGCGTGGGTGGAAAGCACCCGGGATGCGATGACGGAGGATGAAAAGATCGGTCAGCTGTTCTGTGCCTGCGTACGTCAGGGCACGATCCAGGAGCTGAAGGATCTGCAGGATATCACGCCTTTCGGCGGTGTTATGTACCGTCCCCTGCCGGCTGAGACTTGCGTAGAACTGACCAATTACCTGAATCAGCTGAAAGTACCGGCGCTTATCGCCGCGGACCTGGAACACGGCGGCAATATCATCGAGCCGAACGGAACTCTGTTTGGCGCGCAGCTGGCAGCAGCAGCGACGCAGGATGTGACGATGGCGGAGAAGCTTGCGACCATCTGCGCCGAAGAAGGACGCGCGGTCGGCATCAACTGGGCGTTCGCTCCGGACAGCGACCTGGACCTGAACTTCCGCAACCCGATCACCAACTGCCGTACCTATGGTTCGGATCCGGAATTCACCGCGAAGATGATCTCCGCTTATGTAAAGAAAATGCAGTCCTACGGCATGGCCGCCTCCTGCAAGCACTTCCCGGGCGATGGCGTGGATGAGCGTGACCATCACCTTCTGACCAACGTCAATTCCCTGTCGGTCGAAGAGTGGGATAACACCTATGGCAAAGTATACGAAGCTGCCATCGCGGCCGGGACCCTGTCCATCATGGTCGCGCATATCGTGCAGCCGGCCTACATTCGCCACTTCAATCCGGAGATCGAAGATAAGGATATGATGCCGGCTTCCCTGTCCAAGGAACTGATGGGCGGCCTGCTGCGTGAGAAACTGGGCTTCAACGGCGTCATCGTAACGGATGCGACCACCATGTCCGGTTTCACCATTCCGATGCCGCGTTCCCTGTCCGTACCGACCGCGATCGCCAATGGCGCGGATGTCTTCCTGTTCTCCCGCAATATGAAGGAGGATGCCGCGTTCATGAAAGAGGGCGTCCGCTCCGGTCTGATCACCCAGGAGCGCCTGAACGACGCGGTGACCCGTTCTCTGGCCATGAAGGCCGCGCTGGGTCTGAACAAGCCTCAGAAGACCTACACCATCGAAGAGGCGAATACCCAGATCGGTACCCCGGAGCATCATGCCTGGGCCAAAGAGTGCGCGGACCGCGCCATCACCCTGGTCAAGGAGGAAAAGAACGTCCTGCCGCTGACACCGGAGAAGTACCCCAGGATCATGTACTTCCCGTTGAAGGCTTCTTACAACCCGCCAGCACCGGGCAAAGAGGACGCCTGCGATACCTTTGAGAAGATGTTGAAGGAAGAGGGCTTTGAAGTGACCACCTTCAATGACAGCAAAGCCACAGAAGGCCGCCTGGCCCCGACGACGGACTTTATCGGCAAGTATGACGCCATGGTCTATGTGGCCAATTACCCGATCAAGAGCGGAGAGACCGTGGTCCGGATCGAGTGGACCAACCCGCTCGGCGCCAACTGCCCGCATTTCCTGACCACCATCCCGACGATCTTCATCTCTCTTGGCAACCCGTACCACCTGCAGGATGTACCGCGGATCCGAACCTTCATCAACGCGTACGCGAACAACCAGGAAGTGCTGGACGCCGTCATGGAAAAACTGACCGGACGGAGCGAGTTCACCGGAGTAAGCCCGGTCGATCCGTTCTGCGGAAAGTGGGACACCAGACTTTGATATGCTAAAAGCTGTTACTGTACAGTAACGGCTTTTTCTATGTGTTTCGCTTGATGTCCATCCTGCTCTGGAGTATACTGATAAAAGAAACAAGGAGGGGATATTCATGTTTATCGATCAAAACGGCTATACCTGGTACCGCGGCAACATGCACCTGCACACCCATCGGTCGGACGGCGACCTTTCGTATGAGGACGCAGTCGAGCTGTATCGCGGGATGGGATATGATTTTCTGGCGGTCACCGATCACTGGCGCTGGAGCGAAGATATAAAAGAGGATGACTTTTTGCGGATCGCGGGCTGCGAATATGATGTAGGCGCGTCGGTGCCGGAGGGGATCTATCACATCGTCGCCATTGGCTGCGAGGGCGAGCCGGAACTCATCCGTAAAGGCAAGGACCTAAATGCGCAGCAGATCATCGACCAGATCCATGAACACAATGGATATGCCATTCTGGCCCATCCTTCCTGGTCCCTGAACCGTCCGGATAAAGTGCTGCAGCTGAAAGATATCGACGCGACGGAGATCTACAACACGTTTTCGGGCGTGCCGTGGAATGCCCGTCCCTATTCCGGGGATTTTGTGGACATTCTGGCCTCAGAGGGCATGCGTCTGCCCTGCATGGCGGCGGATGATTCTCATCGCTATGAGGGGGAAGCGGGCCGTTCCTACCTGATGGTAAAAGCAGAAGAGCTGTCCAAAGAAGCGATCCTGAGCGCCCTTCGTCGGGGCGACTTTATCGCGACCCAGGGCCCGATGGCGCAGATCCGGATGGAAGGCAGTACCGCGGTGGTAGAGTGTTCACCGGCCAGCCGCGTCGTGTTCTATACGGATGGAGTTTATTCCGATGACCGGTGTACGACGGGCGAGGATCTGACCCGGGCTACGTGCCGCATCCGGCCGCATGAGACCTTCGTGCGCGCGGAGATCGTCGATTCCGAGGGGCGGACCGCCTGGACCAGCCCGATCCCGGTCCGATGAAGACGGTATCCAAGGTCCTGAAGGATCAGTTCGGCAGCAAGGTTCTGAAGCTATCCTTAAGCGCCGGGTGCACCTGTCCCAACCGGGACGGGACTAAAGGTTACGGCGGCTGCAGTTTCTGCACGGAAGGCGGTTCCGGTGAATTTGCCTCCGCGTTTACACCGTTAGCAGAGCAGATCCGGGAGGCCAAGAAAAAGGTGGACGGAAAGTTTCCGAAAGACCTGGCAGTGGAAGAGCGCCGTTACATCGCCTATTTCCAACCTTTCACCAACACCTACGGCGACCAGGACCGGCTCAAACATTTGTTTCAGGAAGCCCTTTCCTATCCGGAGATCGTGGTGCTGTCCATCGCGACCCGGCCGGACTGCCTGTCCGATGAAATGGTATGTTTCTTAAGCGACCTGAACCAGGAAAAGCCTGTCTGGGTAGAACTGGGGCTGCAGACGATCCATGAACGGACCGCTCAAGATTTCGGTCGTGGATATACTTTGGATGTCTTTGAAGATGCTTATCGGCGATTGAAAGAGGCCGGTCTTACGGTCATTGTGCACGTAATCCTAGGCCTGCCCGGAGAAACAAGGGAAGACATGCTGGAAACGATCCGTTATCTGGCAGCACTCTCTCCGACCCTGGATGGTATCAAGATCCAGATGCTGCAGATTCTGAAAGGCAGCCGCCTGGCTAAGACATACGAGAAGGAGCCGTTTCCCCTGCTTTCCATGGATGAGTATGTGGAACTGGCTTCGGAATGCGTGAGACTGCTGCCTGAAGAAACCGTTCTCCATCGGCTGACCGGGGATCCTCCCTGGCGGCTGCTCATCGCGCCGAAATGGTGCACGGATAAGAAGAGAGTATGGAACCGGTTAAGGGATCTCATCGGAACGGATCCCGAATAAAACTGCTCAATGGCAAAAATATTTGGCGATAATTCCCATTTGCAAAAAATCAGAAAAAGCGATACTATATTATCAACAGCGTGTAGCGAATACCGGCATAAATCCGGCTGTGGGCTACGCGCTGTTTTTTTGTCAGTCTGCATTCAGAAAGGGAATATCCAATGGAAAACAATCGTTATCTGGGAGAAGAGCGGATCGGACGGCTGATGCGCCGTTATGCTGTACCCTGTATCATTTCGCTTCTGGTCGGAGCTTTATACAATATCGTGGACCAGATCTTTATCGCTAATGCCACCTATCTGGGATCCTATGGCAATGCGGCCAACACTGTCGTTTTTCCGCTGACGGTCATAGCACTGGCCATTGCGGTCATGATCGGCGACGGGTGCTGCGCGTTCGTTTCCTTAAGCCTGGGTCGGGAACAGCGGGATGCGGCGAAGAAGAGCGTGGGCAACGCGGTCGTTCTGGTCGTTGGAGCCAGCCTGGTGCTCAGCGCCATTTACCTGCTTGCGAGCGATACGATCATCGCCATGTTCGGCGGCACGGTCAACCCGGAGACCTTTCGGCACTCTAAGGAGTACTTCTTCTATATCACATTAGGTATCCCGTTCTACATGTTCGGACAGGCAATGAATCCGGTCATCCGGGCGGACGGAAGCCCACGCTTTGCGATGATCTCGACCCTGGCCGGGGCCGTGATCAACATCATTTTAGATCCCATCTTCATCTTCACGTTTCGGTGGGGCATGATGGGAGCGGCGGTCGCCACAGTCCTGGGACAGGTAGTCACCGCCGTGCTAGCCATCTGGTATCTGACACGTATGCGCCAGGTCAAACCGGCAAAAGGGGACTTCAGACTGGACGGTCACACCGTTAAACGATCCCTGGTCCTGGGCCTGACCAGTTTTCTTTCCCAGATCTCGTTGGTAGCAGCCATGGCCGCGATCAACAATATGATCCGCAAATACAGTGCGTTGGATCCGGTCTTTGGACAGGAACAGTACGCCCAGATCCCGATGGCGGTCGTCGGCATCGTCATGAAATTCTTCCAGATCGTTATCTCGATCGTAGTTGGCATGGCGGCCGGCTGTATCCCCGTGGTCGGCTTTAACATGGGAGCAGGTAAGAAAAATCGTGTTCGTGAATTGTTTACGAAACTTCTGACAGCAGAAGCCCTGGTAGGCGCCATCGCGTTGGTTATCGTGGAAGTCTTCCCGAAAGCTTTGATCGGGATCTTCGGTGCCGCCAATGAAAGCATTTATTATACACAGTTCGCGCTGAGAGCCTTCCGCATCTACCTGTGTATGATGATCTGCGCATGTATAAATAAGGCCTGCTTTATCTTCCTGCAGGCGACGGGCAAGGCGGTATCCTCCACGATACTGTCCATGGTCCGTGAGATCGTTTTTGGGGTGGGCTTTGCCTTGCTTCTGCCGTTGTTCTGGGGCTTGGACGGGGTCTTGTATTCCATGCCTCTGTCAGATATCCTGACGTTTATAATTGCGGCCATGCTGATCAAAGGGACGTATAAAGAGTTGAAAACCGATTAGAATAGTACGAATGCCCTCAATGATTAGAGCAATATCTGATCACTGAGGGCAATTTGAAATTGTTAAGTTATGGATCATCATCTCTTATGTCTGAAATGAGACTTAAAATGTACTGTATTGCTCAGGACATGTTATCCTTTTTCTATTGATGCTTTTCGATCCTTGGAGTATACTAAAACTAACAGGAGGTACATATCATGCAGTATAAACCCTTTGGAAAGACCAGATTGAACATTTCTAAGATGGCCTTGGGCACATGGGGCATGGGCGGTGCCGGATGGGATCAGTATCCGAAAGAGACAAGGATCGATGCGATCCTGGCAGCGATAGAAAACGGTGTCAATCTGATCGACACTGCGCCGGCATATAATGCCGGAGCCGCGGAAAAGCTGGTGGGTGAGGCGCTCGCTAAGAATGGCCTGCGGGATCAGGTCTATATTTCTACTAAATGCGGCAATGAATTCATCGATGGGAAATATGTGCGCAACGGGCGTCCGGAGCGAATCCTGTCATTGTGTGAGGAGTCTCTGGACCGCCTTAAGACCGATCATGTGGATATCATGCTGGTCCACTGGCCGGACCCGAATGTCCCGTTTTCCGAGACCATGCCGGCGCTTGCTCAGTTAAAGACGGAAGGGAAGATCCGTCACATCGGAGTGTCGAACTTCTCAAAAGAGCAGATCGAGGAAGCCGCGCAGTATTGTGATATCGAGGTGATCCAGCCGCAATATTCCATGGTCGTGCGACAGGCGGAACCGCTGATGCAGTGGGCTGTGGAGAATGGTTTGGCTACGATGGCATATGGAGCTTTGGGAGGCGGCATCTTAACAGGGCGTTATCGCAAGGCCCAGGAGTATCCGGAAATGGACAGCCGCAACCGCTTCTATAAATTCTTTAAGGAGCCGGCGTTCTCTAACGTCATGAAGCTGCTTGCCGTGATGGATCAGATCGCAGAGAAGAGAGGCGTGCCGGTGGCGCAGGTCGCCCTGAACTGGACGGCCAGGAAAGAGTTTGTCAGCACCTGCCTGGTCGGCGCCCAGACAAGAGACAAGATCGAACAGAACACCGCGGCTTTCAACTGGCAGCTGGATCCGGAAGAGATCAGAGTTTTAGACCAGGCGGTCGCGTTACTGGAGGCATAAGGCATGAAGATCACGATGATCGGCACCAGTCATGGCGTGCCGGAAGTGGATGGAAGACGGTGCTCCTGCGCGCTGATCGAAGTCGAGGACAGATTCTATTTCATTGACATGGGCACGCAGGCGATCGAGGACCTCAGGGTGCGCCATATTCCGGTGGAGGTGGTGAAAGGCATCTTCCTGACTCACATGCACGGAGACCACACGAACGGGCTTATTTCCTTCGTAGACCTGTGCAGCTGGTATTTTAAAGAGGCCTCTCCCCGCATCGTCATACCGGAAATGATCGGGGTGGATGTTATGAAGGCCTGGCTTATGGTCAATCACAACACTCTCCGCGAGGACCTGGAATTTCAACAGACAAAAGAAGGCCTGGTCTATGATGATGGCGTGATCGCTGTCACGGCCTATAAGACGCAACACATTGAACCCTCCTTTGCCTACCTTGTAGAAGCGGAGAACCGCCGGGTCCTGTTTACCGGTGACTTAAAAGACCCGGAGATCGATTTTCCGATCGGGGCGGTGCAGCAGCACACCCATCTGGTCGTGGCGGAAAGCGCGCATTTTTCACCCCTCAAGTATCTGGGGATCCTGTATCAGAACGAGATCGACCACCTGCTCATCACTCACTATCAGCCTAAGATGGTGCCGGATGTGTGGAAGCTGAAAGAGCGGGTCAACGTGCCGGTGGAACTGGCTACTGATGGAATGGAGATCCGATTATGAGAAACCATGAGATCACAGAACAAGGACCGTTGTTGAACGAAGAAGGCAACTTGAGAGAGCCTGGCTGGGCCCGCCACCTGTTGCTTTCCTATGACCGGGCGGATATCAAAGCCCCGAAGTTCCGCATCAAGGAGTGGGACTATTATCTGGTCTTGGGAAAAGATTTTGGCGCCGCCTTCACCCTCTCGGATGATGGCTATATCGGCCTGCAATCCGTTTCTCTGCTGAAGTTGGGCGATGAGCCCTGGGAACATACCGAGACCATTCTGAACGTGCTTCCGATGGGCAAAATGAAGCTTCCTTCCGATTCCGGAAGCGGCACCACGGAGTACAAGGACAAGCGCCTGCACATGCGGTTTCAGGTGCAGGAGGATGGCAGCCGCCGCTTACAGTGCATCTTTAAAAACTTCCATGAAGGGAAACCATTCCAGTGCGACATCCGGCTTGAGGCTCCGCCGGAACCTCAAGAAAGCATGGTGATCGCCACGCCTTGGGACAAGAAGAAACACTTTTATTACAATCAGAAAATCAACTGCATGCGGGCCGATGGCTGGATGAGCTATGGTGGCATGCGTTACACATTCGATCCGAAGACCGACTTCGGAACTTTGGATTGGGGCCGCGGTGTGTGGACCTATGACAATACCTGGTTCTGGGGATCCGGCAACACGGATCTGGATGGTCATGCCTTCGGATTCAACATCGGGTATGGCTTCGGCAATACTTCCGCCGCGTCAGAAAATATCCTGTTCTACGATGGTAAAGTCCATAAGCTCGACGATGTGACCTTCCACCTTCCTGAGAACGGTTATATGGATCCCTGGACCTTCACCTCTTCCGACGGACGCTTTGAGATGGAGTTTAAGCCGGTCCTGGACCGGGCGGCCAAACTGGATTTCAAAGTGCTGGTCTCGGATCAGCACCAGGTCTTCGGCCGCATGAGTGGCAAAGCAGTGCTGGATGATGGGACAGAGCTTATGATCAAAGATGTGCTGTGCTTCGCCGAAAAGGTGCATAATCGGTATTGACCTCTTGACAACCCTCTTGTTTGTGCTATAATATCCTCACAAACGATAAAAGGGAGTAGCTGACCGGCTTATCTGCCGGGGCTGAGATCGTCAACCGTAGCTTATGACAAGCTTCCGTATCAGATCAAACAGCAAGACTTTTATCAAGGAACTTTCCTTGGTAAGAGTCTTTTCTTTATACCAAGGATCAATAACACAGGAGGAAGAAACATGAAAAAACTATCATCCAAAGTCACAGCCGTATTGCTTATCATCATCGCGGCAGTCATCATCGTGTCCCAGTCGATCGTGGTCATCCCGACCGGTTATTCCGGTGTAAAGACTACATTTGGCCAGATCGACCAGCGTACCGTGCCGAACGGGATCAATTTCAAGCTTCCCTTCATCCAGTCGGTAGAAAAGGTCAACAACAAGCAGCAGGATATCGAATTCTCCGATAAGGTATGGTCGGAGACCAAAGCCCGTACCGCGGTCTACTTCGAGAACGTGACGGTCACCTACCGCATCAATCCTGAAAAGTCGGCCTGGGTGTACGCCAATGTGTCCAACTATCGGGACAATCTGGTAACAGAGAATCTGGTCGCGTCCGCTATCAAAAGCACCAGTAAGGAACTGTCTGATATCGATGTGACCAATCGTTCCATCATTGAGCCGAAGGCCATGGAGAATATCCAGAAAGCGCTGGATGAGAAGTATGGCGAAAATGTAGTCATGGTCAATAAGGTCGTTATCAACAACGCCGACTTTGATGAAAGCTACAATGAGGCCATCGCCAGCAAGCAGAAAGCGACGCTGGAAGCGGAGCAGCAGGCGATCGAGAACCAGAAGGCCATCGATAAAGCCAAAGCAGATGCCGAGGTCAAGAGGACTCAGGCTGAGGCCGATGCGGAGGCCGAAAGGATCCGCGCGCAAGGCCAGGCCGATGCCAACCGCACCCTGCAGGAATCCTTATCGAAGGAAGTCCTGGAGCATGAGAAGCTGGAGAAATGGGATGGTGCTTTGCCGAAATATGTAGGCAGTGGTGAAAGCGCTGGCATCATGATCGGGCTTCCCGATGAGACGGCGGGATCTGAAGCGTCAGAAGGCAATGAATGATCAAAGCAAGGCGGGTTAGCCCTTGCAAAAAGCCTCCGAAAAGAGTACAATATCTTTTCGGAGGTTATTTTTATGGGCTACGAATTCCTTTCCCGCATTCGTTACAGCGAGTGCGATCAACATGAAAAACTCACTTTAGAACACTTGGCGGATTATTTCCAGGACTGCACTGTCTTCCATGACGCTGAGGTCGGCCTGGGCATGCATTACTGGGCTCAGAAGCACCAGATGTGGGTGCTGACATCCTGGAAGATCCTGATCTTCCGTCGCCCCATCTGCGGGGAAATGGTCAAGGTGCGCACCGATGCGATCCTGTGCAAGGGCTTTAAGGGACTGCGCAATTTTACCCTGAGGGATGAAAACGGACATATGCTGGCGGCGGCTTTTTCCAAATGGGCGCTGCTGGATACCTTGACCGGGCGGCCTGTGCGCATATTGCCGGAAGAGGGCGATGCGTATGGCCGGACAGAACCGCTTCCCATCGACACGGACAACGGGCGGATCGAAGTACCGGAGGAGGCTGCTTCTCTGGATCCGATCGAGATCCAGGTGAATCATCTTGATTCCAACCGCCATGTCAATAATGCTCAGTATATCCGGATGGTCGAGGGGTGCCTGCCGAAGGGTTTTGAGGTACGTTCCATGCGGGTGTCCTATCACAGATCCGCTGCGCTGGGAGATATCATCTATCCGAAGATCAGCGTTTCTGAGCATCAGGTGACAGGCGTTCTGGCCGACGCGCAGGGTGAACCCTATGTTTACTTTGAATTCCTGGATTCTGTTTCTGAAAATGACGCGAAGGTAGAGGCTCTTTGATTGACAAATACCGTAGATTGTGGTAAAGTAAACAGACAATAAAAAACAGCCGTTGGTTTTGACCTGCGGCTGTTTCTTTGGGGAGAAACAGAACATGAAAACGATACTGATCGGAGCGGGCTCTCACCTGGGAGTGCACATAGATGGAGCGGCCTTCGGAGCCGAACATCTGGTCCGCAAGGCGGGAGAACAGCCGCACCGTTTGTTTATGCAGGATCTTGACTTTGTCAAAAGCAAAGCGGCGGACGACCTGCGCAAAAATGAAAAGGAAATCGAAAAGTATAATACGGCGCTGTATCAGCTTATGTTAACAGAGATCCAGAATGGTGCCTTTCCCATCCTTTTAGGGGGAGATCATTCCGTAGCAGTAGCTTCGGCGCTGGCCAGCAACAAAGTACATGGCGATCTGGGCATCATCTGGCTGGACGCGCATACGGACTTCAATACTTTCGCTTCCACTGTGACGGGCAACATACACGGGCTTCCGCTGGCTGCCATCACCGGGTATCATTGTGAAGAACTCAGGACCTTTCATAAAGGGCCGGTCATCGATCCGCATAAAGCGGTCGTCGTAGGAGCACGTGCCGTGGATCCGGAAGAGTGGACCAACCTTAGAGACGCCGGGGTCACTGTATTTACTACAGAAGATATCCAGCTGATGGGCGCTTCCGAAGTCATGGAGAGGGCCTTCCGCATAGCGGGGGAGAAGGCGCATGTCAGCTATGACCTGGATCTGATCGATCCTAAGACAGCACCGGGCGTATCGGTACCGGAGACAGAAGGCATCAGCGAGCAGGAAGCGATGGACCTGGTCGCGGAGCTGACCAGGAATATCGACAAGATCGTATCCTTCGATCTGGTCGAACTCAACCCCTTAAGAGATCTGAACGGACGCACAGAGGATCTGGCGGTCCGGATCCTGGAGCAGATCGAAGAAGCCGTAAAGAGCAAATAATAAAACACGCGAGTGGAGTGACTCGCGTGTTATTTTTTTATTTTCCGATGGCGCGGTTCATGCTGCCCATCTTGTAGCCGCCAAGATCCAGGGAAACATACAAGAACCCTAAGCTTCGCAGCTTTTCATTCAGATCGGAAGCCATAGAGGCCAGACGAGGAATATCTTCCGGCGGAACTTCGATCCGGGCCAGTTTATCATGGATGCGGACCCGGAACTGGACCAGACCCAGACTCATGAGATAGTCTTCCGCTTTCTCCACCATGGCCAGTTTTTCCTCGGTGATGCGCTCGCCATAGACGAAACGGGAAGCCAGACAGGCGAAGGAAGGTTTTGACCAGGTGGGCAGTTTCAACTCGGCAGACAAGGCACGGATCTCAGACTTGTAAAGCCCGGCCTCTCGTAAGGGGCTGACGATGCCCAGTTCTTCCACAGCCTTCAGGCCGGGACGGTAATCGCCCAGATCATCCATATTGGAACCCTCGGCAATGTATTCGATGCCATATTCCTTCGCGATCTCACCGATGCGAGAGAAAAGGGCTTTTTTGCAAAGATAGCACCGGTCAGGCGGGTTATCACGGAATCCCTCGATCTGATCCGGAGATACTTCTACAAGAATGTGCCGGATGCCTTCTTTTTGACAGAATTCCATGGCTTCCGTCCGCTCCCGGGAGGGGAACCAGCAGGCAGAGGCCGTTACCGCGATGGCTTTATCGCCCAGCACATCATGAGCGGCCTTTAACATGAGGGTAGAATCGACGCCGGAGGAGAATCCTACGGCTAAAGAACCAAGACTTTGAATGTAATCCGTCAGGTGTTGATACTTTTGATGTAAGGTATCCATACTGCTCCTTTCACCTGGTTACGATCGTGCCGCCTCCGATCACTTCATCGCCTTGATAGAGCACAACGGCCTGGCCCAGAGTAATGGCACGCTGCGGCTCATCAAAGACGATATGAAGGCGGTCACCTTCCTGTGTTACGGTTGCAAGGGCCGGCTTGGCCTGATACCGGATCCGGGCTTCCAGCCGCATAGGCGCTTCGATCCGGTCAAACGGGATCAGATTGACCTGATCCGCCTCCAGCACCGTAGTAAAGAGTTCCTCGTTGCGTCCGAGACGTACAGTATTGGTATCCGGATCCACATCGGTCACGAACATGGGCTCGCCCAGCGCGATCCCTAATCCTTTTCGCTGCCCGATGGTATAGCGGATGATGCCTTTGTGTTCACCCAGGACCTGCCCGTCCTTTCCGACAAACTGTCCGGAGGGGTAGGAACGACCGGTATATCGTTCAATGAATTCGGCATAGCTGCCGTTCATGACAAAACAGATGTCCTGGCTGTCATGCTTTTTCGCGTTGAGAAAGCCTTGTTCGGCCGCGATGGCGCGGACCTCCGGCTTGGTCAGCTCGCCCAAAGGAAAGATGGTATGCGCCAGCTGTTCCTGCGTCATGGAGTAGAGGACATAGCTTTGATCCTTGGATGCATCCGCTGCGCGGTACAGGTGATACCGGCCGGTCTCATCCTTGCGGATGCGGGCATAATGCCCGGTCACGACATAATCATAGTCCAGTTCTCTGGCCCGCAGGTAGAGCTTCTCAAACTTCATATAGCGGTTGCAGTCGATACAAGGATTGGGGGTGCGCCCGTGCTCATAGGCATCGATGAACCGGCCAATGACCTCAGCCTTAAAAGCATCGGAGAAATTGAAGACATAATAAGGAATGCCCAGCCGAAAAGCCACCTGGCGGGCATCTTCCACATCATCCAGAGAGCAGCAGGTGTTAGAGCGCTTCAGGCCAACATCTTCATTGTCATAGAGCTTCATGGTGGCGCCAATGCACGTGAAGCCCCGTTCCGTCATAAGAAAAGCGGCGACGCTGGAATCCACGCCGCCGCTCATCGCGATCAGTGCTTTATTCTTCATCATGGACCTATCTTACTCGAAACTTAAAAAACTGTCAAGTCAGTCAGGCCTGAAAAAGACGGCTTAAAGCCTCCGCATCCATCTCCTGATCCGGTGCAAAAGCGTCGCTGTCCATATAGGAGAGGAGACTGTTCAAAAGAGCCTTTACCTCCGGATACCGGGTGTTTTCAAGGAGTCCCATAGAAGAGAACAGGAGACGTCCGCCACCGACTTTTGCCTCAAACAAGGCGGTCATGGGACGAAGATAGGCGTAGCTGTCCATCACGGTCACGATGGAACGCAGAGTGGAAGGCACTTCCACGCCCAGTCCGTTGGACATGGCCCACCATTGATAGTCCGTATGGGTATTTGTCGGGAAATCTTTCAGTGCCGGATGATCCTTATCGATCAAAAAGCTCATGCCGCCTTCCTGCTTCGGGAACGTTCCGACAGACCAGAAGTCCGTGGTGAACTGGGTACGGATCGAATGAGGCAGAACGCTCTTATCAGCGACAGGGCTCAGAAAGACCTTGCAGCCCTGTTGAAGAAGGGGAAGCGCCTCGTCCAAAGTCCGGGCTATGTGTACGTCATCCGGGACCTTGACATCGCTGTTCGAATAGACCCAAAGCGGATACTCATTGCTCCATTCACCGATCTCCAGTACCAGGTCAAACCGGCCGGTTTCGCAAGGAGACAGGGTGATGGAACCAACATCGCTTAAGCGTCCCATCGGGGCATCCGCTATCAGTTCACCCTGATCTGCGGCGCAGTCACCTGCCTTCAGCATCCAATGGAGAGATTCGTTAAGATCACGCTTGCCATAGTTGGCGATACGAAGGGGGATCGACAAGGTTTCACCTTCGGACATCGTAAAGCGCGGCATCAGAGCCAGCGGTACGACATCATTGAAGAAACGATGGAAGCGGGCGGGATCCGCAAAAGAGAAGGGTTTAGGCTGAAGATGACTGTTGAGCATGCCGACAAGCGCAGTGCCCTGGCCGGTGAAATCCTGAAGGCCCAGCAGAGAAATGCCGCTCATGCCGGGCGTCCTAAGCACCGCCTCGATCTCAGCCCGGTAACCCAGCAGGGACACTTCACCCGTGGCTTCGACATACTCCTTCCAACGGGGCAGAAGACCCTGGGCCTTGACTCCGCCACGAATGATCTCGAGGTTGACGGGCAGACGTACGCCATGGAAATCTTCGATCTCATCAAAATCCGGAAGGACCTCAAACTGGCCCACTTCAAAGCTGAAGACAGGCTTTTTATAGGTCTCGCGCAGGGCGGCCATGGTGTCATCATAGTTATGCGTAGCGGAAGGATACTCGTTGTTGATGAATCCCTTCATTTCCGCGAAGGTGCCGCGCAGATCCATGTCAAAATATTTTTGAGAGGTATAGAAGTCGCTGTTGGGATCACAGCCGATGGTTCCGTAATGAACATTGGATCCATCCGCGTAAAGACGGGTCGGATCCTGCTTGTGAAGCAGGTCGATCAGCTCATGCATGAGCTTGTGCCCTGCCTCGCCGGTCCACAGCTCGTTGCCGAAGGTCAGCATGACAAAGGACGGGTGGTTGGCCAGGTGCTTCACGATGGCGGAGGCTTCGGCAAAATAATAATCCCGGCTGAAATCGCTTTCGAAGGCATTGCGCGGGTTCCAGTGCGATAATTCGGGCTGCATCAGGATGCCCATCTGATCCGCCGCGGCAAAGGCCGCTTCCGGCGGGCAGTGGGAATGAAAACGTACGCAGTTGATACCATAGGACTTATAGGTGTTTAAAATGGTTAGCCACTCTTCTATGGTCATCGGATCATGACCGGTCTCCGGAAACTCCGCGCAGTTGGCCTCGCTGCGGATAAAAAGGACCCGGCCGTTCAAAGTGAAACGACCCTCTTCATTGGAGGAGAAAACGCGCAGGCCGAAAGATGTCTTTTTCTCGCTGACGGTTCCCGATGCGATGCTAAGGGTCACGGTCAGTTCGTGAAGGCTGCCCTCATATTCATCCCATTTCGCGGCATCGCGAAGGACCGGCACGTTGGGGAAGAAATATGTCTTGCGACCGGCCTCGATCTCGATCGTTCCGAAAACCGGCTCGAAGACAGAGGAGGAGAGAAGGATCCCAGCGTTTGCGGCATCAGAGGCGTTGATATCGACCTCGATATCGACCATGTTTCCCTTCGGGAAAACGCGCACGTTCTCAATGAATACGCTGGTTTCAGCGCGAAGACGCAGGAAGCCCAGCAGTCCGTTCCAGTTGGTCTGGGTCTCATCCGTCGCGGCGGAGGAGTAGACGATATTGTCATGGGGCATGCCCGGATAGGAATTGTCGCAAGTCAGCGTGATCCTGGATCCATTGCGCATAAGTCCTGTCACCTCAAAAACATAAGGTGTACTGATGTTGGGAGGGTCCAGAGGAGAGACATCCCGGCCATCAAGGCTCAGTGACAAGGCTCGGGAACGTTCCACTTCCAGGAACAGACGGCCGGAGGGAACATCCTTATCATAAACGCACGAGAAAGCGGCAGGGCCTTCATAGGTGCAGACGCGCGTCAGGCGTGTGCGGATATGCGGTTCTTCTTCATGACCAACATGGTTTTCATCCAGTGTGCCGGGCAGCTGAACGGGATAGGTGGAACCGTCCGAAAGACGAACTGTCCACTGTCCGGAAAGATCGATCAACATGAATAAGCTCCTTTCAAATATGCTCTGATCCTATTTTACACCGATCGCCCAGAGGGAAGAATGAAGGATTCTCTGAAAACATGGACGATCTTCCAAAAGAAAAGAGAGCGCGCTGTGGCACTCTCTTGAGAATAAGCTTAATTGGTCGGGGTCGCTTCAGGAGTGCTGCTTTCGCCGCCTTCTTCCTGTTTCTGCGCCTCCTCTTCTTCTTTCTTCTTGGCCTCTTCTTCTTCCTTCTTCTTCTTTTCTTCCTCTTCCTTCTTCTTCTGCTCCTCTTCATACCACTCCTTGGTATGGATGTTGCAGGTCTGTGTAGAGTCCGCGCTGAAGCCGGAAGGCACTTCATACTGCCAGTCCTGGATCTTGCCGACCTGGCTCATGTCGATCTCAGCCAGCTGTTCTTCCGTACGCTGAATGAAGACACCGGATGTGGTTTCCGGGCAATATTCGGTGGGGGCCATATGGCTCTCGGAGCAGACAGTGCCGCCTACATGCGTCTTGCAGTAAGAAGTAGGTACATTGTTTACATCGAAGTATTCCAGACGAACGGTGCCGCCACGCGGATCTGCGCTGCAAAGGCTGGTGGCCAGCAGACCGGATTCCGTGCAGATATAGGCGGAAGTGATGCCGTCCGGCATTTCAAACTGTTTATCCTCCAGACCCTCATGCAGGGGAGCCATAATGGTGGCCCAGCGACGGGTATGGATGGAGCCGTTGATCATGGTAAACTCATCATCGCTGACATTCTTGTAGGAGTTGTAGTCGAAACCATCCCAGATGCCCATGGTATAGTACGGAGTGTAGCCGACGAACCAAAGGTCGTTATCATCGGAGGTAGTACCGGTCTTGCCGGCAATGCCCATATTGTAATTGAAGCGGGCGGAGGTGCCGGTACCTTCATTGGCGCCGGTAACAACATCTTCCATCATATCCGTCAGGAGCCAGGCTGTGGTTTCCTTGATGACACGATGCGTTTCGGGAACCTTCTCCAGCACGAGGTTGCCCTCGCTGTCTTCGATGCGGGTGTAGAACATAGGCTCGATGTAGACACCGCCGTTCGCGATCGCGGCATACGCGGCGGTAAGCTCCAGATTGGTAACACTGCCGGAACCCAAAGCCAGGGACGGAACGACGTCGGTAATACCATTCTCATCCGGCTCTTCACGAAGCGTGGTGAAGCCGAAACTCTTGACATATTCAAAGGCGTTCTCGACACCGTAATCGATGATGCTCTTGGAAGCTACAACGTTCATGGAGTTCGCGATACCTTGGCGGATCGTGCTCAGTCCCTTGTAATAGTCTCCATACCAGTTGTGGACCGTCCATCCATAATAGGTGAATGGAGCGTCATCATAGACAGTTGCCGGCGTAGAGTAGCCGGAATCGATGGCACCGGCAAAGGCGGCGATGACCTTGAAGGTAGAACCAGGCTGACGGGGGGAATCCGTAGCGCGGTTCAAAGAACGGCTGGAGGTCTTCTCGCCACGGCCGCCGACGATGCCCAGAACATATCCGGTATGCTGATCCATGAGAACGGCGGTGGACTGCGGCTCGATATATGTCTCAAGACGCTCCACATAATCTACACCGGCTTCCATGCCTTCCTTCAGGTACTTGGCCTTGAATTCTTCGACCGCGTAGTTGACGGAATCCATGTTGCGGTACAGACCGACGAAGTATTTGTTCTGCGTCAGGGAACCATCATCCGGGTTCTTTTCATCGAAAATGGAAAGATAATAGGTGGCCTGGATCCAGGTATAATTCGGGCCGAGGAAGTTGGAATCATCCGCGTAGACTTCATTCATGACCTGCTGGATATGCGGATCCTGCGCGATATAGAGCTTATAACCGCCATAGTAGAGCAGACGGGATGCTTCGGATAAGGAAATGCCTTTTTGCTCGCTCAGATCTTCGATAGCCTGGTTGATGGCTGCGTCCATATAATAATCGTAGATCTGCTCTTCGCTCTCTTCTTTATAAGTGGCGTTGTAGTTGGCGATGCGTTCAAAGACGTTGTCGTTCAGGGCTTCCTGGTATTCCTCCTCCGTAATATTGCCAAGTTCGAACATACGCTTGAGGACCCATTCCTGACGCTCCCGGCTGGCCCCGTCCCGGTTGGCAATGGGGTCGTAACGGGTAGGCGCGTTGATGACGCCGCCCAGGACGGCTGCCTCTGAGATGGTCAGATCCTTGCAGCTCTTGCCGAAATAGCGTTGTGCCGCAGCTTCCGGACCATAGGCGGAGTTGCCGTAGTTGACATAGTTGAGGTAGGTTTCGAGGATCATTTCCTTGGCGCGGCTCTTGCCGTACTGTTCCCTTAAGGAATGTTCCAGATTGAGAGCCAGATACCACTCTTGGAACTTACGGGCCAGGGTTTGCTTGGAGGACAGGACCATGTTCTTGATCAACTGCTGGGTAATGGTACTGCCGCCGCCGGAACCGCCGCGCAGCTGTGAAACACCGGCACGCAGGATCGCTTCGATATCGATACCGTTGTGTTCATAGAAGCGGTCATCCTCAACAGAGGTGACAGCCTGGATCAGATACGGCGACATTTCGTTCAAAGGAACATAAATGCGGTTGATCTCGGTCTTAAGCTGTGCGATCTGATTGCCATCGCGGTCATACACATAGGAATTGAAATTTTCCAAAGTGAAGGAGTCCAAAGACATTTCAGGCGCTTCATTCACAATGCCCATGAAAGTGCCCAGCAGGATGCCGGCTGCTGAAACGCCAAGGATCAGCACCAGCACACAGGCAATACGCAGGACATACAGCCAGACACGGGAATAGAGCTTTTCCGCATGATGAAAGCGGTTCAGCCTCCGGGTCCGGTTTAAAGATTTACTGAAATCCATTCTATCTTCCTTTCATTAAAGACAAAGTATAAAAATACAAACTATATTATAGCAAAAAAAAAGACAAAAGGGAAGAATTGTGTTATAATATTTCTATAAAATTAGTATTAAGGAAGTGTTTCAATGCTGTTCAAGACGGTTTTTCAAGCCTCAGAAGCTGAATTTGTCGAGAAAAAATCCCGTTTCATAGGGATGGCTTTCCCGGTAGAGACCGAAGAAGAGATCCTGGCCATTCTGGAAAAGCTCCGCCGAGAGTACTGGAATGCCTCTCATAATAATGTTTACGCTTACAGTATCGGAGCGGTCAAGGAAACGTGCCGCTTTTCCGATGACGGGGAGCCGGTGCATACGGCCGGCATGCCGCTGCTCAATCTGATCCAGGGAGAGGAACTGCGTAATACCCTGCTTGTCACTGTCCGCTATTTCGGTGGGACATTGCTGGGCACGGGCGGACTGGTCCGGGCCTATACCCAGGCCGGACGCATGGCTCTCGATCAGGCCGGGATCATTACCAAGGAATCCTACCTGCGCATGAGTTTGAAGATGGAATATACCCTGCTGGGCCGCATTCAGTACGGTCTGATGCAGGAGGATTACCGCATCGAAGATACGCTTTATACCGATGGCGTGGAGATGAAAGTCCTGGTGCCTGAGAAGGATCAGGAACGGTTCGTGCAGCTCGTGATACGCCTAAGTGATGGAAAGATCCGTCCGGAGCCGGAGAGCGAGGTGCTGGCAGCCTGGCATCAGGGCAGCTGGCACTATTATGAAACGCCCAAAACGTTATAAATGGATCAAATATGGTTCGAAAGGATAAGAATATGAAACATCTGTGGGCTTTATTGCTTGTCGTTATGCTTTTGCTTACGGGCTGCAGCGCGTACCCGGAAGTCCGCGACGTATTTTCCGGAGAAGAAGGATCTTCTCCTTCCGCGGAGGACAGCCCCTCCCATTATCCGTCTCATCAGGCGGAGGAATCTTCGGATACGCAGGCGACCGTCCCTTCTGGTGATGTCTGGGCCGAGGCGGCAGGCAGGATCCCTTATTTTGAGACCAAGCATTTCTTGAAACAGCTGAATACGGAACAGATGACGGATTTCCTGGTGCTCTATAACGCGGTTCAGAATTTTGAGCAGGAGGTCACCTATCCCTATCCGCTTACGAAAGAAGAGAATGACGCTCTTTCCGAGTTCCTGGTCTATGAATGCCCGGAAAACATGATGTATGACCGGGAGGCGACCTATACCTATTATGCGAATGACGGCGGTCTGATCACTTCCCGCACGCTGGTATACTGTATGGATCAGACCACGTATCAGGACCGTATGGCTCAGATCACGGCGGAGCTGAACAGCCTGGATCAGGAGTTGGCCGGCCTTTCCGATTTTGACCGGGAGGTCGCGGTCTATCGTTATATCATCGATACCAACACCTACAACCGGACGGCAGAAAACGCGGAGAATACATGGGGCCTCCTGTTTGAAGGCCAGGCCAAGTGTGACGGTATAGCCCTGACGTTTAAGTGGCTCATGGACATGGCCGGGATCCCGAATTATATCCTGACCGGGGATCTTTACGATCATTCGGACGGGCACGCATGGAACGTCATCCAGATCGACGGGCAGTTTTATGATGTCGATATCACTCACGATGACATGGACCTTACGGATTATCAGGACGCATTCATCTATGGCCTTTTGAATGTGGACCGCTATACCATCCGGGACCAGTACCTGATCCGGGACCTGTATAACGCGTTCAACTGCCCCGGAGCGGAAGATATGTCCGGATGCTATCATGCCCGCATGGGCACCTTTGTCTACGCGGCTGATTCCACCAATGACATGTTCATCCGCCAGGTGCAAAACGCCTATCAGACCGGAACGGACTCCTTCAGCTTCCAATTTGAAACGAGGAATCAGTTTGATGATTTCCTGAACAATACTCAACAGTACATGGATGCCGCGGCCGCCTTTACCGGAGCCGGCTTCAGTCTGAACTGGTTTTACCAGGAGGAGAGCCTGGCTTTCTGGTGCGCTGTAGATTTCAATTAAGTTTCTCTCTTGCTTTTTCCTTTGTGACCCCGTATAATATTCCTCGTAAGGAAGATATTCCGTAATTCAGGAAAAAAGGAGTATTCTAAGCATGCGTCACTTTTTAAATCCGTTGGATTTTACCGTTGAAGAGCTGGATCAGGTCCTGGACCTTGCGGAGCGTATCCGTCAAAACCCGGCCCGTTATCAGGAAGTATGCAAAGGAAAAAAGATCGCGACGTGCTTTTATGAACCCAGTACCCGCACCCGTTTGAGCTTCGAAGCCGCTATGCTCAATTTAGGGGGCAGTGTATTGGGTTTTTCTTCGGCTGATTCCAGTTCAGCTGCTAAGGGAGAAAGCGTTGCGGATACCATTCGGATCATTTCCGGATATGCTGATATCTGTGCCATGCGGCACCCCAAGGAAGGCGCACCATTGGTGGCGGCTTCCAAATCCTCCATCCCGGTCATCAACGCCGGTGACGGCGGCCACCAGCATCCGACGCAGACTTTGACGGATCTGTTTACGATCCGTACATTGAAAGGCCGCCTGGGGAATATGACCATCGGCCTTTGCGGCGACTTGAAATTCGGACGTACGGTGCATTCGCTCATCTACGCGCTGTCCCGTTATGCGGGCATCCGTTTCGTGCTGATCTCTCCGGAGCAGCTGCGCATCCCGTCATCAGTCCGCCAGCTGGGGCTCGAGGCCAAAGGCATCGAATACAAAGAAGTGGAGCGTCTGGAGGATGTGATCAGCGAGCTGGATATCCTTTATATGACCCGTATCCAGAAAGAGCGATTCTTCAGTGAGGATGAATACCTGCGCTTAAAAGACAGTTATATCCTGGACAAGGAGAAGCTGAAGATGGCGGGTCCGGACTGCCTGATCATGCATCCCCTGCCGCGTGTCAATGAGATCTCCACGGAGGTCGACGATGACCCCAGAGCCGTCTACTTCAAGCAGGCACATTTTGGTGTCTTCGCGCGCATGGCTTTGATCATGA
The DNA here is from genome assembly GCA_900316145.1 of uncultured Eubacteriales bacterium. GTDB lineage: Bacteria > Bacillota > Clostridia > Lachnospirales > Bianqueaceae > RUG159. The sequence goes on along the minus strand of ONBQ01000164.1, from coordinate 8,665 downwards.
CCTTGCTGGAACTGAAAGAGCCGGAAGAAAAGGAAGGAGAAGCGACATGCTGAATGTAGGACAGTTGGAAAATGGTGTCGTTCTGGATCACATCCAGGCCGGTCGGAGCATGTCCATTTACTATGATCTGGGGCTGGATAAACTGGATTCCAGCGTGGCTATCATCAAAAACGCCCGCAGCAATAAGATGGGCAAAAAGGATATCATCAAGATCGAGGGAGGCATCGATCTGCTCGATCTGGACATCCTGGGCTTTATCGATCATAACATCACGGTCAACATCATCCGCGATGGAGTGATCGCGGAGAAGCGGGAGCTGCAGATGCCAAAACGTCTCACCAACATCATCAAGTGCAAAAATCCCCGCTGCATCACTTCGATCGAGCAGGAACTGGACCATGTCTTTGCTTTAAGTGAAGCCGAAGGAGAAGTGTATCGCTGCATTTACTGCGGAGAGGTCTCACCCTATAAGTATCGCCGTTGATCCTGAGATCGCCTGGACCCATACTGAAAGGAGGACGGAGCATGAAAGATTTCGATCAGCAGCCCGGCCTGTTCCGATTACGGACGGACTGGCAGTTTTATGAAGGAAAGCTGGTAAAAGCACCGGCAGGACAGCATGAAGCGGTGCGCGGCCTCTATGGAAAAGCCAATGCCACCTGGGGGCCTACTTCCATTGAATTCGATGACAGTGGCTGGGACAGAGTACGTGTCCCCCATGACAGCGTCGTGACCCATGAGTTTACGGATGATTCCGATGTCGGAAGCTTTCATGGCGGCAAGACGAGAGAGCCGGTCTGGTACAGGCGTCATTTCACCTTGCAGGAAGAGGACAAAACGAAGCAGCTGCTGCTGGAGTTTGAAGGCATGAGCCGTGACGCGTCCGTTTTTGTCAATGGAACTTATCTGGGACAGAGCCATTCCGGCTATCACCCCTTCACCGTGGATATGACGGAGATCGCCCGGTTCGGAGAGGAAGAGAACGTCCTGGTCGTCGCCATCGATCCCGAAGAGGGAGAAGGCTGGTGGTATGAGGGCTGCGGCATCTACCGCCCGGTCTGGCTGATCAAAAAAGCTCCGCTGCATATCGCGGAAGATGGAGTATTTGTGAAGCCGGTCCTTACCGATGAAGGGTGGACGACCGAAGTGAAGGTGGAGATCGAAAATACCGCCTATGAGTCAAGATCCGGACAGCTGCGTCTCTATATCCTGGATCCGGAAGGACGGGAATGCGCGGATTCTGCCCGCAGGTTTACCTGCGCTCCGGGAAGCACGCATACCTTGCAGGTGCCTATGTATGTGGATCCGGTGGAATTGTGGGATACCGAGCATTCGAAGCGCTATCGCCTGGTGGCAGAGATCCACGAGGCAGGCAAGATCATCGACTATCGCAAAGTTTGGTATGGATACCGCAGCGTCCGGTTCGACGCGGATACCGGTTTCTACTTAAACGGCGTGAATCAGAAGCTGAAAGGCTTCTGCATCCATCAGGATCACACAGGAGTGGGAGTCGCGGTACCCTATGCTATCAAGGAATACCGGCTCAGACTGTTAAAAGAGATCGGCGCCAACGCCATCCGGACAGCCCATCATACCGATCCGGACATCCAGGAAATCGCAGACCGCATCGGACTGATGGTCATGGAGGAGAGCCGGGCTTTCCGTCCCAATCCGGAGACGCTGTATGATATCAGACAGATGGCGCGCAAGGCCCGCAATCATCCGTCCGTCATCCTGTATTCTTTGTTTAATGAGGAGCCCTTGCAAGGGACCAGGACAGGAGCAAGGATCGCCCGGCGCATGAAGACAGAGATCCTGAAAGAGGATGACAGCCGGCTCTTTACCGGCGCTATGAATGACGGCTTCCTCGAGAAGGATGGCTGTGCCTCTGTACTGGATGTGATCGGGATCAATTACAATACTGCCCGGTATGATGAAGTACACGCTCTTTTCCCGGACAAACCGATCGTAGGATCGGAAACCATCAGTTCCTTTATGGTGCGGGGAGAATATACCACCAGCGAGGAGGATCACACTGTATCGGATAGGGATGAGACGCATGCTCCCTGGGGCAACACCGTAAGAGATGGCTGGAAGCAGGTCAATGAACGGCCCTTTATATCCGGAACCTTTGTCTGGACAGGGCTTGATTACCGAGGAGAACCCACGCCCTACCGCTGGCCAACGATCGCTTCTTTATTCGGCACCTTGGATTCCTGCGGTTTCAAGAAAGACGCTGCCTACCTGTATCAGGCGTTCTGGACGGAAGAGCCTTTTGTCCATGTGCTGCCGGATATGGATCAGCCGATCGATACAGGCGCGGAGACGGTCTTCCAGGTCTATACCAATTGCCCGGAAGCGGAACTGTTTATCAACGGACGGTCCCTTGGACGTAAGGCCGTGGATCCTTACGATATGGTCTCCTGGACCATTCCCTATGAGATGGGCACGCTTAGGGCCGTCGGTTTAAGAGATGGAGAAGCGGTCTGCGATGAAATGCATCGCACGCCTGGCGCAGCGGACCGGATCCGGATCTCGCTCAGCAAAAGCACCCTGGCCTATGACGGGGAAGATGCCATCGCGGTCAATGCGTGGGCGGTGGATGCTATGGGCAATTTCGTCCCATCGGCTGACACACTGGTCTTTTTCGAGACGGAAGGCGGAGGAGAGATCATCGGGACCGGCAATGGAGATCCGAACTCTCATGAGCCGGACGGGCTTCATTACCGGAGATTGTTCCATGGCAGATGTCAGGCAATCCTGGAAAACCGGGATGGGGCGGATGTCATCGTCCGGGCCTACGCCCGTGACATCGAAGGGGACGAAGAACTCATCACGACCTATGAGACCGATGTCATCCCGGAATTGTAAAAAACAGAATGAAAAAACACCCGGACCAGGGTCCTTAAGACCTTGGGTCCGGGTATTTTGCTTTTGATAGAAAGATCAGACATCCAGCGCCTTTCTCCAGGCTGCGATATAGGAAAGCGCCTGTTCCTGAGTCCGTCCTTCCGCGAAGATGCGAAGAAGCGGCTCCGTACCGGAGAAGCGGCATGTCACAGAAGAAGCATCCGCGAAATAGCATTTGCAGCCATCGAGATAAGAAACACGGACCGGCGCCTGATCAAAGTCCGGAAGGATCCGTTCTTCCATGATCTTCTTTGTCAGAGAGGGCTTGCGATTCGCGGCAAAGCTCAGGTTCGTCTCCTCCATGTAATACTCACCGAAGCGTTCATGGATCTCGCGCATGAGCTCACCCGGCTGCTTGCCGGTCTTGCAGATCATTTCTACGAAAAGGGCGGAGGAATAGACGGAATCCTTGCCATGGATGTGGCCGCGTACCGTAAGACCGCCGGAGGATTCACCGCCTAAAACGGCATCCACCTCATCGATCTTGGAGGAAATATACTTGAACCCGACAGGAACTTCATAGCAGACTTCTCCAAAAGATTCCGCCAGACGATCCAGAAGATGGGTCGTGGACAGATTGCGCACGACCGGGCCTTTCCAGCCCTTGATCTCGTGGAGATACCAGTACAGAAGGACCAGGATATCATTTGCGCTGACATAGTCGCCATTGCCATCGATGATGCCAAGCCGGTCACCATCGCCATCGACCGCGATGCCCAGGTCATAGCCTTCCCGTATGACCTTTTCTTTGAGTTCATGCAGGGTGGAGGCGGCCGGAGCCGGCATCAGACCGCCAAAGAAGGCATCCTTTTCACCATGGATCTGGTCGAAGGTGCAGCGGGTGGTATTAAAGATGACGGTCAGAGGATAGGTCGCGGAACCGTGCATGGAGTCAAACAAGATACGAGGTCCCCTGGCACGGATCGCATCGGTATCCAGAACGTTCAGGATGCTGTCAATGAAATCATTGAAGGGGTTCTTCAGCATTTCTACCATTCCCTGGGCCACAGCCTGGTCAAATGGCAGGATGTTCAGCTCGCCGGGAAGGCCCAGAATGACCTGCTCCAGACGAGAAGTCTCTTCCACCGGCGCGTCACGGCCTTCCTGGACGATCAGCTTGAAACCGTTATAAGTGGCCGGGTTGTGAGACGCCGTGATCTCGACGCCATAATGCAGGTCCTTTTGCTTGACCAGAAACATGACCAAAGGAGTAGGGGCGCTGCGCTGCATAAATTGCACATGGATGCCCTGCGCGGTCAATACCTCAGCCACCCAGCGGGCAGCCTCCAGGGATAAGAAACGACGATCATAGCCGATCACGACCGGTTTGTCTTCTTTGTGATCCTCCAGGATGACATAGGCCAAGGCCGCTGCGATCCTGCGGATATTGCCGATATAGAAATCTTCTCCGATCTTGGCACGCCATCCGCCGGTGCCGAATTGGATCATGTTCATCAAGCCTCCTTCTCACTGCTTATCTTTAAGGTATCACAAAAGCGATACTTTTACAAGAGCAAGGCGCAACTGATGGAAGAAAAAATCGCAACCGGAAGTTGACGCTTGCTTTTTCATGCCCAAATGCTATAATGGAAAAAAGAGAATGAACTTACACAGAAAGAGGAAATTTCATCATGAAATGTCTGATCAACTGTAAAATCATCTTGCCGCAAGGGATCCGTGAAGACTGCATGATCTTATTCGATTCCATCATCCGGGACATCCTGCCGGCGGATTCGACGCTTTCGGATGTGGAATATATAGATGGACAGGGTTTGTATGTCAGCCCCGGCCTGATCGATGTGCACAGTCATGGCTGCATTGGCGAGGATGCCACGACCTCCTCGGAAGAGGGCATCCGGGCTATGTGTGAAAGCGTCGCGACCAACGGCGTCACCTCCTGGCTGCCGACTGTCATGACCTATCCGCTGCCGGAGCTTTCCCAGGCATTTGAGCGCTTCCGCAGGCTGTATCATGACTGCAATGAACACCCTGACACTTGGAAAGGCGCCAGGATCCTGGGCGTCAACATGGAAGGCCCATTTATCAGCAAAGAAAAGAAAGGCGCGCATGTGCCGGAATACATTCAGGCTCCGGACGCGGAGTATGTGAAACCTTATCAGGACATCATCCGCCTGCTGACCATCGCGCCGGAAGTTCCTGGAGGAATGGATTTTATCCGGGACATCGCTTCTTCCACGAATATCCGTCTGGCGGTCGGCCATACGGCGGCAGGCTATGACCTGGCCAATGAAGCCTTCGACGCCGGAGCTACGGAGGTCACCCATCTGTTCAATGCCATGACAGGCATCCATCACCGGGATCCGGGCACGGCCGGCGCGGCCCTTACCCGACAGGATGTTTACTGTGAACTGATCGCGGATACTTTCCACATCCATAAAGGTCTGTTTCAGCTGGTCGCGGACTGCAAGAAAGACCACCTGGTCCTGATCACCGACAGCATGCGGGCGGCCGGCCTTCCGGATGGTTCCTATGATCTGGGCGGCCAGACGGTCGAAGTGAAGGGGATCCATTGCCTGCTTCCGAACGGGACCATTGCCGGTTCGGTGCTGCGATTGAACCAGGGAGTACGCAACCTGTACCAGAACACCGACCTGAACCTGTGGGAGGCCATAGCCTGTGCGTCCCTGCATCCCGCCCGAGCCATCGGAGTCGCGGACCGCAAGGGATCCATAGAAGCAGGTAAAGATGCAGACCTGATCCTGATCGATGAAGATGTTCAAATCTATAAAACCTTTGTAGGAGGAAAACTCTGCTATGCCCATTCAAGTCAAGATTTTTGACACGTATGAACAGATCAGTCAGACAGCGGCTGACCTGGTATCAGAAGTAATCCATCAGAAACCAGCCTGCGTCCTGGGTCTGGCCACCGGGTCATCACCGCTGGGACTGTATCGGGAACTGGTCCGAAGATATGAAAAGAAGGAACTGGACTTTTCCCTTGTTCACACCTTCAATCTGGACGAGTACTTCCCGATCGATCCGGACAATCCGCAAAGCTATCGTTATTTCATGAACCAGAACCTCTTTAAGCATATCAACATTCCCCTGGAAAACACCCATGTTCCCCATGGAAACGATGAAGATATAGAGGCGGTGTGTCAGAATTATGAAAAGATGCTGGCCCGGTCCGGAGGCGTAGACATCCAGATCCTGGGCATCGGAGGCAATGGTCATATCGCGTTCAATGAACCGGCAGAAGCGTTCGCGGATCAGACGCACCAGGTCGATCTGGAAGAGAGCACGATCAAAGCCAATTCCCGCTTCTTTGCTTCCGAAGCGGAGGTGCCGCGCAAAGCGATCACGATGGGGATCGGTTCGATCATGAAAGCAAAGAAGATACTCCTGATTGCCAATGGAGCCGTCAAGGCAAAAGCCATCCAGGCATGCGTGGAGGGACCCATCTCCCCAGCCTGCCCGGCTTCGGCGCTGCGTTTCCATCCGGATGTGACGATCCTGGCGGATCGGGAAGCGGCTAAACTGCTGTCCCGATAAAGCCTCTGTAAAGTTCGGAAAATGTTCACATTTTCAGGCGGGCCTTTACCTTGTATGTTTTATGAAAATCATGTATAATACATGTATCCTAAATCCAGAAACAGGAGTGAAACAACTATGGCAAAAGGCGGCGGCGGGAGCGGCATTTTCCGTATGGATGGCCCATTCATCCGCATTGGCAATCTTGTATTCGATTTTATTTTCGCAAATATACTGTGGATCATCGTATCCGGCATCGGTCCGGCGATCGCGTTCCTCTTTCTTACCAGCAATACAACGGCGGGCAACCTTCCGTGGTTTGTCGTTTATCCGATCCTGTTCGTGCTGATCATTCATTGGGGACCGGCTTCTACAGCCATGTATTACACCTTTGGCAAGCGCAATCGCGGTACGGATTCCTATACCTTCCGTGACTTCTGGCATGCCTATCGTTCGGATTACAAGCAGTCCATTATCTGCAGCGCGATATTTACTATATTCTTCGCGCTCCTGGGCTACAACATCTTGATCCTGTACACGAATCCTTCTTTCTTTGGGATCTCCGTGAACATCGTGATCCCGCTGGAAGTGCTGGTCGCGGTGGAGGCGTTGTTTGTTTTCCTCTATCTCTTCCCCATGCTGGCGCGTTTTGAGATGTCCACCAAGGATCTGTTCCGCAATTCTTTCCTGATGTCCAATAAGCACCTGCCGTTTACGCTGCTGATCTTGGCCATCTTTGTCGGCTGCGCAGCTCTGGTGTATTATGTCCACATCGCGTTTGTCTTCATTCTGGTCTCGGTCTACTCCTACCTGGCAGCTGCCCTTCTGGAAAGAGTATTCCGCAACTATATGCCCAATGAAGATGAAGAGCTGGAGCATGAGGATCTGGGTGATTTCAGCATCAGCGATGAGCGTCAAGCCATCATCAACCGCTATCTGGGACGTTCCACAGAGGACGAGGATGAAGGCGGCGTCGTACTGATCGATGAAAATGGCGCCGAGATCCGTGAAGAAGACTACAAAGTCGTCAAAGTAGAAGAAGATCCTGAAAAAACCGAATAAGCAAAAACCAAGGCCGTCCTTTCCGAAAGACGGCCTGTATCGTATCATCCATAACAATAAAACAAGAAAGCACCGGAGAGTAAAAATTATGATTGACATTTCGGGGAAAGGGTGTTAATATAATTAATGTCTTCTATCATTAATGATAGAGTTTGCTCACCTCGTTTTAATAAGAATCCCCGTTTTCTTATTAAACAGCTTTTGGCCGGTTGCAGAAACAACCGGTATTTTTTTTGAAAAAAATGAGCCACGCAACCACTCGAAAGACCACAAGCGGACCACCGCTTGCGAGTGGGACGCCTGTGGTTCTTTCGAGTGGTTATGCGGCGAATGCCGCCACGAGCGCCTTTTAAGGCGCGAGTGAGCGTGGCAAGTAGAATGCCACGCAACCGCTTGCGAATGAACCCGCATGAATCTTTTCGAGGCTGTATGCGGCGAATGCCGCCACGAGCGCCTGTAAGGCGCGAGTGAGCGTGGCTGAGTAGATAAAGCCACGCACAGGACCACCGCTTGCGAGTGGGACGCCTGTGGTTCTTTCGAGTGGTTATGCGGATATGCAGAGCATACAATGCCGCCACGAGCGCCTTTTAAGGCGCGAGTGAGCGTGGCAAGTATATATAGAGCCACGCGCATAACGAGTGAGCGTGGCAATAAAGGAGGTAAACCATGACTACGATCGGTGTATTGACTAGCGGAGGAGACTCTCCGGGCATGAATGCCTGCGTACGAGCCGTTGTAAGACGCGCCTTGGCCAAAGGCTATCAGGTAAAAGGGATCCAGCGTGGCTTTGCCGGCCTTTTATGCGAAGAGATCGAGCAGATGACCTCGGAAAGCGTTTCCAATGTCCTTCAGCATGGCGGTACGTTGCTGGAAACTGAACGCTGCGCTGAGATGAAGGATGAATGTTACCAGCAAAAAGCAGTCGATATCTGCCGGAAACATGACATCAGCGCGCTGATCATCATTGGTGGAGACGGGTCCTTCCAGGGAGCCAGAAGACTGGCGGAAAAAGGTCTGAACGTGATCGGGATCCCTGGGACGATCGATGGAGACATCGCCTGCACAGAATATACGATCGGCTTTGACACCGCTGTGAACACGGCTATGCATGCCATCGATAATATTCGAGATACAGGCGCCTCTCATGAAAAATGCAGCATCATAGAAGTCATGGGACGCAACGCAGGCTACATCGCTCTTT
>ONBQ01000044.1 GCA_900316145.1 uncultured Eubacteriales bacterium | reverse complement strand
TGAATACGCCCAGGAATCCAAGCAGCATACCTTCGACAACGAATGGCAGCCGGATGAAGGAATCCTTAGCGCCGATATATTTCATAATATTGATCTCACGCCGGCGTATGTAAACGGACAATTCGATGGTGTTGGCGATCAAGAGGACCGCGATCAGCATCAGAACGATCATGAGCGCTACGCCAATATAGGTCGCGAAACGTGAGAAGGATGCCATCAGATCCGCGGCCTTTTTGGAATAGCGTACCATACGGACCATTTCCGTATTGGCCTCCAGTTCCTTGACCAGGCCTTCCTGCGCCTCAGCGCTTTCCAGGTAGATCTCGATGTTGGCGGAGTTGCTGAGCGGGTTGTCATTGTCCAGCTCGTTGAGCAGATCTCCATTGATACCGTCCGACAGCTCTCCTTTGAAGGTATTCCAGGCTTCCTCCGGAGAGATATAGGTGGCCGATTTGACTTCTTCCCGGGACTGCAGTTCCGCCGTAAAGGCGATGGCTTCCTCATCGGTCACTTCCGGCTGAAGGAACGCGACGATACCCAGAGAAGAGTCCAGGTTACTGATAAATTGCTGTGCGTTTACAACGATGCAATAGGTGATGCCCAGGATAAAAAGGCATGCGGAAATAGTGCCTATGGAGGCGATAGACATAAGGCCGTTGCGGACGATGCTATGCACACCGTCTTTCATGCAATTGCGGATGGTTCTAATTCTCATCGGTGTATCCTCCTTCCCGCTCGTCGCTGACAACAACGCCGTGCTCAAGATGGATAACACGCTTACGCATTTCATCTACGATCGTCTGGTCATGCGTGGCGATCACGACCGTAGTTCCTCCCTGATTGATATGCTCGAACAATTGCATGATCTCTCTGGAATTCTTCGGGTCCAGATTACCCGTAGGCTCATCAGCCAGAAGCAGCGGCGGGTTGTTAACGATAGCCCGGGCAATGGCTGTACGCTGCTGCTCACCACCGGATACCTCATCCGGCATGAACTTGGACTTGTGAGCGAGGCCTACCTGGCTGAGAGCCATAGGAACCAGACGGCGCATGCGCTTGGTGGATTCCTCGATGGCTTCCAGCGCGAAGGCTACATTTTCATAGATGGTCTTCTTAGGAAGCAGACGATAGTCCTGGAAAACTACGCCCATATTGCGCCGAAGCTCCTGCGTTTTGCGGCGCTTTAAATGTGTGACATCCTTGTCAGCGATGAGGATACGGCCTTCCTCCGGCTCGATCTCCTTCATCAGGAGCTTGATCAGTGTACTTTTACCGGAACCGCTTTCTCCAACCAGAAAAACGAATTCCCCATCTTCGATCTTAATGTTCAGATCGTGGACACCTGTCACATTTTCGTCATAGACTTTTGTGACGTGCTGAAGTTCAATCAAAACAAATACCCCCGTTAAGAATAATGATATTTCTGACCGCTGTCATTTTCTTTATATCAGTAGTCATTCTGCTCCATGTAGTTCATGTATTTGGCGACCATCAACGCGATCTTGAAGGTGATGGCATCTTCAAAGATGCGGATGTCAAGCCCGGTGTTCTTCTGCAGCTTGTCCAGACGATAGACCAGCGTGTTGCGGTGGATGTAAAGCTGGCGGGACGTCTCTGAAACGTTCAGGCTGTTCTCGAAGAACTTGTTGATGGTGTTGAGTGTTTCTTCATCAAAATCATTCAGCTGGATGTTGTGGAAGATCTCTTCGATATACATCTTGCAAAGAGAGATGGGCAGCTGATAGATGAGACGGCCTATTCCCAGACTGTTGTAGCTGACGATCATCTTCTCGGAATAGAAGATCTTCCCGACCTCCAAGGCCATTTTCGCCTCCTTGTAGGACTTGGAAATGTCTTTAAGGTCCTCGACCACCGAACCCAAAGCCACGCGCACCTTGCTGAGAGCTTCGGTGCTGAGGGTGTCGGCGATCATGTGGGCCGTGCGGATAGCGCTGTCCTCATCATCCCCGTCAGTGACCTCTTTGACCAGGATGATGCTTGTTTCATCGACTGCCGTGATGTAATCCCGGCTCTTGCTTGGGAACAGGTTGTGCAGGACATCCATCAGGGAGGAATGCATATCCTTGTCCCCCATGGTCTCGATCAGATAGACCAGGCGCTTGACGTTATTGTCGATGCGAAGCTTTTTGGCGCGCGTATAGATATCGACCAGAAGCATGTTATCAAGGAGAAGATTTTTGATAAAGTTGTCTTTATCAAAACGTTCTTTATAAGCGACCAGCAGGCCTTGCAACTGGAAGGCCGCGATCTTGCCGAACTTGTAATCCTCCTCATCCGCACCCCGGATCGAAACGACGTACTCCACCGTATGTTCATCGAATACTTTAAAATACTGATATCCTTGGATCAGCATGCTTTCCGCTTTGGAATGGATCAGATCCGGAACAGATGCTACATGCATGCCGACTGCTTTGTCATCCGTAGTCGCCAGAACATTGCCTTCCGTATCCAGAACGGTAATGTCACGCTTTGTAATCGCCTTTAAGCCATCTATGGTGCTCTGTAAGATCTGGTTCGATATCATGGTAATTCTCCTCTTTCATAAATGGGCAGAATGCTAAAGATACATAGTTATTATAACGCATTACATCCAAAAAGAAAAGGAAAAATTATTTTTTCTTCCTATATTGCAGAAATGAAATATCGAAAACGGAAAAAACTTAACCTTTCCTTAATTATTATTAGTACTATTTTAATGACAGAAGAACCCATTTTATGCTATCATAAAGATGCGCGGATGTGCGCGTTTTCACCTGTACAGAAACAATGAGAGGCTTTAGAAACCTATAAAGGAGCATGTATCTATGAAACGCAAGAAAACCATTTTGATCCTTGTTCTGATCCTTCTTCTGCTCGCGGCAGGAGGCGGCGCCTACTGGTACTTTACCCAACGTGCCGCGGTCTCATCCGAGGATGCGGTCTTCGTTCAGAACGTGGGGGATCTGACCGGTACCGGCACCATTCCGGTCAATCGCTACAGCGGTATCATCGAAACGCAGAAGACTGAAAAAGTAACGTTTGATTCCAACAAGCAGCTGGATGAACTGTTCGTTGCGGAGGACGATCATGTCAAAGAGGGAGACCCTCTTTTCTCCTATGACACAGCCGCCATCGAGCTGGATATCCAATCCGCCGAGCTGGAGATCGAACGCCAGAATCAGACCATCGCCAATGACAACGAGCAGATCGCGCAGCTGGAAAAGGATATGAACAAGGCTAAAGACAGCGATAAGCCCGGCTTCTCCGCCCAGATCAAGGAACTGCAGGCGGAAGTGGCGCAGGCCGAATACACCATCAAGACCAAAGAGCGGGATATCGAAGGATTAAGAGCTTCCGCGGAAAACTCTACCGTATTCTCTCCCATCGAAGGCACCATCACCTCTGTCGGCGACCCGCTCAATCCTACCGTCGATCCGAATGGCGAGTCTGCCTTTATCGTTATCCTGGCGGATGGAGACCTCAGAGTCAAGGGCACCATCAGCGAGCAGAATATCATGAACATCGCTGTGGGTCTGCCGGTCATCATCCACTCCCGTATCGATGACACCATGACCTGGTCCGGCGTGATCTCCGCCATCGATACACAGGTCGAGAATAACGAAAACAACATGTATTATGACGGCGGCGGCGAGCATGCCTCCAAGTATCCTTTCTATATCGATCTGGAGGATCCGGAAGGTCTGATGCTGGGTCAGCATGTTACGATCGAAATGGATTACGGTCAGCAGGAAGCCCGAGAAGGTCTGTATTTAAGCTCCGGCTGGCTGCTGCAGGAAGAATCCGGGACCTTTATCTGGGCTTGCAAAGAAGGCAAGCGTCTGGAAAAGCGCAAGCTGGAACTGGGCGAATATGACGCGGACCTGGATGAATGGCAGATCCTGTCCGGACTCTCTGCTGATGATTACATCGCCTGGCCGGATGAAAGCTGCCGGGAAGGCGCTGCCACCACGACCGAGTATGTCTTTGATGAGGACGAAATGACCGACTTTACCGACCCGGAAAACATGGGCGGTGAAGAATACTACGAAGAAGGCGGTTATGAAGAAGGCGGTTACGAGGAGGGCGGCTTCGAAGAAGAGATGCCCGAGGAACCTTATGTGGAAGAGGTCCCGGAAGGGTAAGGTGCCATCATGATCGTAGAACTGAACAAAATCAACAAAAGCTATGATGAGGGCAAACAGCTGGTCCCGGTGCTCTTCGATATCGACCTTCAGGTCAAAGAGGGCGAGTATCTGGCGATCATGGGGCCCTCCGGTTCCGGCAAGTCCACGCTGATGAATATCATCGGCTGTCTGGATGTGCCGACTTCCGGCTCTTATCTTCTGAACGGGGAGGAGATCTGCGGCCGCAGCGACTCTTCTCTCAGCGTCATCCGCAACAAGACCATCGGTTTTGTTTTTCAGAATTTCAATCTTCTTCCGAGGGAAAGCGCTTTAGAAAATGTTGCGCTTCCCATGCTCTATGCCGGTGTCCATAAAAAGGAACGGCTGGAACGCGCGAAGGAAGCCTTGACACAAGTCGGTCTGGAGGACCGTATGTATTTTAAGCCTACGGCACTTTCCAGCGGTCAGAAGCAACGTGTCGCCATTGCCCGGGCCATGGTATTAAAACCGGCCCTGCTTTTAGCCGATGAGCCCACCGGCGCTCTGGATACCGCTTCCGGCGAGCAGGTCATGGATATCTTCCAGAAACTTAATGAGCAAGGCGTCACCATTATCATGATCACCCATGAGCCGGAGATCGCGGCCCATGCGCACCGTCAAATGATGATCCGCGACGGCCGTTTCGTATAGATGGGAGGGAATGCCTGATGAAAAAAACAAAAAAAATCATTCTGGTGACCGTCCTGATCCTTGCCCTTCTGGGCGGGCTTGGCGGCGGTGGCTACGCGATCTGGCGCAGCCATAACACTGATATCATCGAAGTCTATCCTGTCTCCAATCTGATGACCGAATACTGGGGCGATACCAGCACCGTCAGCGGTCAGATCACATCCGGCAAAGTGCAGGAGATCCATATGCGGGAAGGGCTGATCGACCACATCGCGGTCGAAGAAGGTCAAAGTGTTAAAAAGGGAGATGTCTTGCTGGTCTATGATACCACCTCTTTTGAACTGACCCTTCAGGCGGATGAAGCGCGCATCGGCGTCATGGAAAACAACATAAAAAAGGCAAACGACGACATTGCCCGATATCGTTCCTTGGCCCCGGCCGAATGGGCTCCTCAGCCTACCGAAGAAACGATCGATCATGGTCCCCTCTCCTTCAATTCCGTCATCGATGTCGGGACGCCTTCTCAGCCGGAGGCTTCCTATGATATGCTGTTCCGCTGCCAGCGTGGCGCGCGTGTTACCAAGGAATTCCTGCAGTGGCTGCGTTCCAGCGGCTTGACGGCCGAATTCCAATTGTATGAAGAAGATACCATGTATGGAAGCTTTATCGTGGATGGCACGCTCCTTCCGGAACCGGAAGAGAAAGAGATCGACGTTCCGGACGAAGATGAAAGCAAAGATGACTCCAAGCCGGATGATTCTTCCGACTCCTCCACGCCGGATTCTTCTTCGGAATCAGAATCCTCTTCGGAATCCTCTTCTGAACCGGAATCCTCTGAGTCAGAGTCTTCCGAACCGGAACCTTCTCCCGAGCCGGAATCAGATCCTTCCGAAGAAGACACCGGTATTGAACAGCCGGGCAGCAGTGTCGGCGCCGGCCCCCGCTTCGTGCAAAACAAGAAAGAAAAAGTCATGGTGGAGCCCATCGACGAGGATTGGGATCTGATGGAAGGACTGGAATTCACCGGCGACGGCATTTCCGTGGATTTCTCCGTTCTCAAGCACGCCTATGGACAGCTCGTCACCTGCACGCCTATGATGTATGAACGGTATGAAGTCATCTATCATGACAACATGCCCGCCAACCCTGGCGAAAACTATATGTACACCAAGAAAGAGCTGGCTGAAATGATCCTGGAGCGGCAAAAGCAGATCGTCAGCATGCAGCTGGATCTGAGAGAATTGAATCTCCAGTATGAAAAAGATAAGCTGATCAGCAAGACCGGCGAGGTCACAGCTGAGATCGATGGTGTCGTATCCGCCATCGGTGATCCGGCCAAGCTCGTTGCCAACGATGTACTGCTCTCTGTTAAAGGTGCGGAAAGCTACTCCATGACAGCTTTTGTCAGCGAGTCCAGTCTCAAAGATGTTCAGCCGGGTGAAACATTCAGCGTATTCGCTTATGAAAGCGGCATGAGTTTCACCGCCACCGTTTCCGAGATCGAGACCACGCCGGTGGAAGGATATTACGCCTGGGGTCCCGGCAATCCGAATAGTTCTTTCTATCCGGTGCATGCTTCGGTCGATGATCCGGACGTTCAGCTTACGATCGGTGAATATTGCGAAGTCACACTGCCTCAGTCCAACGAAGGGGGCGGCGGACTGTTCCTGCCACGTTATATGATCCGCAAGGATGATTCCGGTTCTTATGTTATGAAGCGGGATGAAAACGAGAGGCTGAAAAAACAGTATGTCCGCACCGGCCGCATGCTTTGGGGCGATTATTACGAGATCATGGCCGGGCTCTCTGTCGAAGACGAGATCGCGTTCCCCTATGGCAAGACAGTCCGGGAAGGCGCCGAAACCAAACACGCGGACTATCCGTCCTATTAAGAGAAAGGAGGTCACATCTTTATGTTAGAAAACATACGCCTTTCTTTGAAAGGGATCTGGAGTCATAAGATGCGCAGCTTCCTGACCATGCTGGGCATCATCATCGGAATCGCCGCCATCATCGCGATCGTATCCACGATCAAGGGCACCAATGAACAGATCAAAAACAACCTGATCGGTTCCGGTACCAATACGGTCACCGTACAGTTGTATCAGGACAGCTGGCCTGCCGATTTCAGCTATCAGGATGTCCCGGAAGGTCTGCCTCCGCTCACTCCCGAGGTGCGTGAGCAGATCCTCGCTCTGGATGAAGTCGAATCCGTAACCTTTGTCAACCGTCGGGATTACTCCGGCAATATCTTCTATGGCGATACTTCGATCGATGCGTCCATCTACGGGATCGATTCGGATTATTTCCAGACATCCGGCTTGCAGGTCACCAAGGGACGCGGTTTTTCCCAAAGCGACTTAACGACCGGAAAGGCCTTCGCCATCATCGATGAGTCGTTTACCGGCACGTTTGGCAATGAAAACCCGGTCGGAAAGACACTGGACATCATGGGCACGCCCTTTATCATCATCGGCGTGGTCAGCCAGAAGAGCAAGTTTGAGCCGGTGATCAATTCCATCGAAGACTATTACATGTATATGCAGAATACGGCCGGCGGGATCTACATTCCCAAGCAGATGTGGCCGGTGATCTTCAAATATGATGAGCCGGAATATGTCATCGTAAAAGCCAAAAGCACGGATGATATGACCCAGGCCGGTAAAAAAACGCAGGAGCTCCTGACGAAGCGGATGTCAGGCGCCTCCGATGTTTACAAATACCAGGCCAATGACCTGTCCGATGAGGCAGCTCAGATCCAGCAGCTGTCCTCCTCTACCAACACCATGTTGATCGGTATCGCGTCCATCTCCTTGCTGGTAGGCGGCATCGGCGTCATGAACATCATGCTGGTCTCCGTCACAGAGCGTACCCGTGAGATCGGATTGAAAAAGGCCTTAGGCGCCAGAAAGCGCCGCATCCTGGGACAATTCCTGACCGAGGCAGCCATGCTTTCCATGATCGGCGGCGCCATCGGTGTCATCCTTGGGATCGGGCTTTCCCGCGTGATCTCGGTCCTGGCCGGTGTTCCGGTCGCGATCAGCACGCCGGCTATCCTGATCTCCGTGATCTTCTCTATGTTGATCGGTATCATCTTCGGACTGGTTCCATCCATCAAGGCGTCCAACCTGAATCCGATCGAAGCACTTCGATATGAATAAAAGACCCGGGCGAAAAACTTTGATCTTACGGGATCGAACGTTTTTCGCTCCAGGTCTTTTTTCTTAGCCAGATTCGAGATTTAATAGATAGTTTTTAAGTCTTTTACACAAACGAAAGGGCCGCTGCAGTTGCTGTTGGAACTGCAGCGGCCCTTCCTATGAATGATTTTGAATGGATCAAGATTAGTTGGTGATGGTCAGCTCGGTCTCTTTATCAAAGATGTGGATGCGAGACGGATCGAACGCCATCTTCAGACGATCGCCAGCCTTGACCTGGTTGCGAGCGCTGATGGTAGCAACGATGTTCTCGTTCTCACCAATGATCAGATACAGATGCATGTCCGCACCAAGAAGTTCGGTAACGTTGACATCAGCAGTAACGATATCTTCCGGCCAACGAGCGATGGCAGTCTCTGTACCATGGATATCCTCAGGACGGATACCAAGGATGACTTCCTTGCCGATATAACCGCCGTCAACAAGCTTCTGAGCCTTCTCAGCCGGCAGCAGGACCTTCTGGCCAGAGAATGCCAGATATACGTCATTGCCTTCCTTCTGAGCAACGGCATCGATGAAGTTCATCTGCGGAGAACCGATGAATCCAGCAACGAACAGGTTATCCGGCTCGTTGTACAGCTGGATCGGGCTGGCGACCTGCTGCATGATACCATCCTTCATAACTACGATACGGGTACCAAGGGTCATAGCTTCGACCTGGTCATGGGTAACGTAGATGATGGTCGCATTCAGTCTCTCATGCAGACGGGAGATCTCAATACGCATCTGAACACGCAGTTTAGCATCCAGGTTGGACAGAGGCTCATCCATCAGGAAGACCTTCGGCTCACGGACGATAGCACGGCCCATAGCAACACGCTGTCTCTGACCACCGGAAAGAGCCTTCGGCTTACGATCAAGGAGGTGCTCGATCTCAAGGATCTTAGCAGCTTCCTTAACACGCTGCTCGATCTCAGCCTTCGGGGTCTTGCGCAGTTTCAGACCAAAAGCCATGTTATCATACACGGTCATATGGGCATACAGAGCATAGTTCTGGAAAACCATCGCGATATCACGATCTTTCGGAGCTACATCGTTCATCAGCTTGTCGCCGATGTACAGTTCACCTTCGGTGATCTCTTCCAGACCAGCGATCATACGCAAGGTAGTGGACTTACCGCAACCAGACGGACCGACGAAGATGATGAATTCCTGATCGGCGATATCCAGGTTGAAGTCATTGACAGCGGTAATACCATTGCCGTATGTTTTCTTGATGTTTTTCAACGTTAAACTTGCCATTGAATAATTTCCTCCTTCAATAAATGATGCAGTTTCTATGTATCTATATTACACCTTTTGCTTCTGAATTGCTATTGTATATTTCACCAAATATAAATCTTCAAATTTGGCTAATTTATCGAGGCCTGCGAAACGTTTCGTCAATAATGTATAGAAATCACAAGGTCTCTGCATTCTTCATAGCCATCTTAGCAAATCATCCGACTTTTTCCCGATGTTTTCAATGATCACCGAACTTATTCGTTGTCCGCTTCGATAAATCCTTCGCCGAAAACTTCCCGGGAATCCACGATGATCATAAACGCGTTGGGATCGATCTCATGCGCGATCCGGCGGATACGGATGGATTCTTTGCTGGACGCGGTGCATAATAATACCATTTTTTCCTTTGAGGTGTACATGCCGCGCCCGTGAAGCCCGGTCACGCCCCGGTCGATCTTGCTGAGGATCTCCTGCGCGATCTGTTCTCCCTGATCAGAGATGATATAGATCGCTTTACTGAAGTGGAAACCATCCACGACACGGTCCGATACCGCTGTCGTTACATAGACGGCGATCAAAGCATATAAAGTAGTATGGATACCGAAGACCAGGACACCGCCCAGAACGATAACGCCATCAATGATCAGCAGGAAGTTGGAAACCGAAAAATGCGGTACGTAATGCTGGATGATCGCAGCGATCATATCCGTACCTCCGGTCGTAGCCCGGGAGGTAAAAACCAGTCCAAGACCGATCCCGCTTAACACGCCGCCATAGATCGCCGCCAGCAGAATATCGCCGGTAAAGGTCAGGTTTTCGAACAGATACAGAAAACCGGACAAAGATAAGGTGGCCAACGCGGTACGGGCGATATACCGACGCCCTTTCACGATCCAGGCCGCGATCAGGATCGGGATATTGATGACCAGGTTGGTGATGGACAAGGATATTCCGACTCCGAACGCTCGTTTCGTAATGTCTCGAATAATGATCCCGATACCGGTCACGCCTCCCGTAACGATATTGGACGGAGCCAGGAATACGGCCAGTCCCAGCGAAAGCACGCAGGAACCCAGCAATATTTTAAAAACTGCCTTCCATCGGATCTTTTTCATTATGTTTCTTCCCTTTCTAACTGTACGCCATAGAAGAACATTTTATCATAATCCGCTCTGTTTGTAAACTCCGTCTTTTCCAATTCCTGCATGTGTGTTATAATGGAAAACAACATAAAAAGCATAGTGAGGTGTGAGATCATGAAAAGCGTTCTGGTCACCGGGGCTTCCCGCGGCATCGGTCTGGCCGTTGCCCGGACTCTTGCGCAAAAGGGCTTTCGCGTGTTCATAAACAGCCACCATGAGGAGGATCTGAAGGCCGAGGCTGCCCGTATACAGGAGGCCTGTCAGATTCCTGTCATCCCGGTCTGTTTCGATGCCGGCTGCTATGAGGCTGTCGAAAAAGCCTTTTCCGAAATCATCCTGCCTGAAGCGGGTCATCTGGACTATCTTGTCAACAATGCCGGTATTTCCTATGTGGGCTTGCTGCAGGATATGAAGGAGGCTGACTGGGACCAGGTACTTTCCTCCAATCTGAAATCCGTTTTCAATACCGTAAAGTTCGCTCTGCCCGGGATGATCCGTCAAGGAGCCGGCGCGATCGTCAATATCTCTTCGATCTGGGGGCAGCATGGCGCTTCCATGGAGGTCGCCTACTCCGCTTCCAAAGGCGGCGTAGATGCCTTCACCAAGGCACTGGCCCGGGAAGTGGCTCCGTCCGGTGTCCGGGTCAATGCCATAGCCTGCGGTGTGATCGACACTTCCATGAACGGTCATCTGTCCGTCGAAGAAAAACAAGATCTGGCAGATGAGATCGGCCTCGGGCGTTTTGGCACCCCTCAGGAGGTCGCGAACATGGTATCTTTCCTTCTCAGTGAAGAAGCTTCCTATCTGACCGGGCAGGTTTTAACGCTCGACGGAAGTTTTATCTGATCTCCAGGTATAAAAAAACGATCTGGCACTCAATTTTGGGTGCCAGATCTTCGTTTGTAAAGCTTTTAATCGTATTTACTGGATCGGTTCAAAGTCAGCCGCGCCGTGTTTGCAAAGTGGGCAGATGAAATCATCCGGAAGGGTCTCTCCCTCATAGATGTATCCGCAGATCTTGCAGACCCAGCCCTTCTTGCCTTCCGTCTGGGGTTTCGGTTTAACGTTGGACTGATAGTAGGTGTACGTCATGGTGTCCTTATCGGACAGAACGCGGGCTTCCGTGACCGTGCAGATGAACAGTCCGTGCGTATCCATATCGATGTAGTTTTCTACCTTCAGGGACATGAACGCATTGATATAGTGCTTCAGGAATACCAGACCATTGTCTGAACGACCGGTCTCCCAGCCCTTTAATTTATCCGCAGTCCGGCCGCTCTGGAAACCGAAATTCTCAAATACAGAGAATGGCGCGTCGACCGACAGGCAGTTGACATTCAGCTCACCGGTCTGCTTGACGATATAATGCGTATAGTTGGCTTTGTTGATCGCGACCGCGACCCGGTTCGGCTCAGAGGTGAGCTGGGTGACCGTGTTGACGATGCAGCCGTTGTCTTTCTTGCCATCATTGGTCGTGACGACATACAGACCGTACCCGATCTTAAAGAGGGCGCTCATATCGTTCTTGTTGGCCAGTTCCGGTGTCTGGGCGATATAATCCTTGCACAGTTCATTGGCCAGGTCTTCCAATTCTTTTTTGCTGGCGTCATTCAGCGCGGACTTGATGGTCACGGTACCGGCATAGTCGATGTTCTTGCTCTTCTCAAGCATCCCATACATGACCTTGCAGGCCATAGGCGCCCAGGAGCCATTTTCGATCAGACCGATGGTGCGCTTCTGATAATTGCGCTCCGTCAGGTGGTTGATGAATTCCCGCATGAAGGGGAAGATCTCCGCATTGTATGTGGTGGTAGCCAGGACCAGCTTGGAATAACGGAAAGCGTCCTCGACCGCTTCGGCCATGTCATCCCGGGCCAGATCAAAGACAGACACTTTTGGGCAGCCCTTCTCTTTCAACATACGCTCGAGCAGTTCCACCGCTTTCTTGGTGTGTCCGTAAACAGAGGTGTAGGCAATTACGATACCGTCATCTTCCGGTTCATAGGTGGTCCACTTCTGATAAAGTCCGAGGTAATAGCCAAGGTTCTCTTTCAGCACCGGTCCGTGCGTCGCGCAGATGATCTGGATATCCAGCCCGGCAGCGGCCTTCAGCAGATTCTGAGCCTGCTGGCCATACTTGCCGACGATGCCGAAATAGTAACGGCGGGCTTCACAGGCCCAATCCTCTTCCACATCCAGCGCGCCGAATTTACCGAAAGCATCGGCGGAGAACAGGACTTTGTCATAACTGTCATAGGTGACCATGACTTCCGGCCAGTGTACCATAGGCGCGAAGACAAAGGTAAGCGTATGACGGCCCAGGTTTAAGGTTTCTCCGTTTTTAACGACCAGGCGGCGATTCTCATAGGCTTCACCAAAGAACTGGCTGATCATGGCAAACGTCTTCTGGTTGCCGACTACGGTGGTATCCGGATAGTTCTTCAGGAACGTCTTGATGTTGCCGGCATGGTCCGGTTCCATATGCTGTACGATCAGATAGTCCGGCTTGCGATCGCCCAGGACTTCACCGACATTGTCCAGCCACTCGTGCGCGAAATGCTCATCTACTGTATCGAAAATCGCGATCTTCTCATCTTTGATGACGTAAGAATTGTACGCCATGCCGTTCGGCACTACGTACTGACCTTCGAACAGATCGATCTGATGATCATTAACGCCGACATAGTACAGATCGTTGGTAATGTTTTTCATGTGGGGTTGACCCTCCTTTGCATTTACCGTTTCAGAGAACGGCTACCTTATATCATACCTTGTTTTTTGCGGGATGGCAAGAGTGTTTGCCCTATTGTCTTATTTTTCCAGGAATCTTTCATGGACCTTCAGGATCGTGAGTGACATCGGCGGGAAGGCGACCTCATCTCCGCTTTGCATAGTGAAATCATCTTCCTGCGTAGAGACCCTGGTATCTTCTTTTTTGCCTCTCATCACCAGCCTGGTCCCGCTCATATGCAGCCGGCCTTCAAAGTCGATCACCGATCTTTGGGTCTCTTCTGTGACATTGACCACTTTGAGGATCCAGTCCTTGTCTTCTCTCACGCAGCTTGTGTAAAGGGGCTGCACGATCAATGGCTTGACATAGAGGTCCTGATACTCGTTCTGATCCACATAAACGGTGACTTCCCGTCCATCTACCCGGATGGTGAGATCATAGATCTGATCCGGTTTTACCGTAAACAGATACTGGCTCAGATCAGAGCCCCGTCCTCCGGTAAACTGGGTCAGGATCAGATCCTGGTTCTGCCAGCCGCCTACCGTCAGCTTTAACTGCTCGTCATCATCTTTTCTTGCGAAGCACAGGCAAAAGCCCTTTTGGCCCTCCAGACGCTTTGCCTTAACGCGGATGGTATAACGGTTCCAATGGATCGTATCCAGCCGGCGCGGCCTGTCTTTTGGCCCTAACTGTATATCGGAGAAGGTGCGGATCTCACCGGTATCGGCATTGCGCACGGCAATATCGGTATACTGAACGGTCGTATCATCAGTGCCCAGCAGGATGTCACCAGTCAGCGCTTCCTCTGTCTCCTGAACGATTGGTTCAAACTCGGACAAGGAGACCGGGATCGTTTCCTCTCCTTGGTTCAGCATAAACTGTTTCTGCACCTCATAGTTCGGAGTCAGCCTGACTTCGTGATTGTTGAACCAGATCAGATCGGGCTTCCAGTTGACATAGTTCTCATTGCAGAACAGCGGCGCGTACGCAGCCAGCGCCACGACATCCGCGTGCTGCTCCAGGCCTGTCATGTAACTGGCTTCGCACAAGGCGTTGTACCATGTGTTCCCCCAGGAGGCATACTCTCCCAGAAAGACCTTGGGACCGTTTGCGTCATAAGAAGCGTAACGATCATGATTCTTCAGGAACCATTCCGGCGCCATGTAATAATGCTCATCTACGATGTCTGTATTTGTTTCTTTGGACCGGGCCCATCCGCGTTCAAACTCTCCGCCCGCATTGAAGGGGCCGGCTGTTCCGATGATCTTGATATCCGGGTATTTCCGTCTTACCGCGTCCAGCACGATCTTGTAGCGATCAAAAAAGGCTTCTCCGACTTCCTCATTGCCGATGGCCAGATATTCCAGCCCGAAAGGTTCGGGGTGACCCATGGCCGCCCGCTTAGCGCCCCACTCGGTCTGGTCGTCTCCGTTGGCGAACTCGATCAGGTGCAGCGCGTCTCTGGTCCAGGGCCACATTTCCGTGATCGGGGCTTCCCTGTGATGATGGGGATCGTAGCCAGCGGAAATGACCGGGACCGGCTTGGCGCCGATGGCCTCGGCCAGCAGAAAATACTCATAAAAACCAAGGCCTAAAGTCTGGTTATAATTCCAATTGTTGCGTCTGGCCGGCCTGTCCTCGATCGGGCCGATGGTATTCTTCCACCGATACATCGAATCTCTGGCTCTCGGGTCCAGCGCGCCGTCATGCACGAGACACCCTCCCGGGAAGCGCAGGAACTTCGGATGGAGAGCCTCCAGCGCCTCAGCCAGATCTTTGCGGAACGGCAGTCCCTTGTAGGTATCCTCCGGCATGAGCGATACCAGGTCCAGGTAGACCTTGCCCCGCCCGGCGAAATACATTTCCAGGTGTCCGGCCTTCGCGCTGGTAAGGGGAATGAGGTCCATTTCATAGCGCTCCCATCGGCTGGTCAGGATCTGTGAGATCTGCACCAGCGCGCGGCCGTCTTCATCCACCAGGGCTACCGTCATAGGCTCTTCCAGATCCTGCTCGCGTTTTGCGTAGCAGGAAAAGCGATAGGCCTCTCCGCCTTTCAGATACATGCCGCCGGCGAAGCCGTCATTGCGAACACCAGTCTTTTCGCCCGGCTCCTGAATATCCAAACACAGATAGTGCGGGTTTTTCTCACTGACTGCCACGCCATATTGAACGGAAGCTCGCACTCTTCCGGTGCCCTCAAGGATCTGCCAGCCAGTCATGGCGTCATAGTCCGGATGGTCGATCGGAGAAAACTCAAAGCTGCGGTTCTGTACCAATTCCGGATACAGACCTCCATCCGCCGCATGGTTCAGATCTTCAAAAAAGATGCCGAACAAGTCCCCTGTAGGCTTGCCTGTTTCTTGTGTATGGATCCGGATCTTCATGCTTTTCTCCCTTCTGATGTGCTTTATGCCAGTTCAGAACTATCTCTTGTGATATTTTTGACCCATTTATATTTTTTGTAATGCATAAACTCGACCGGGATCTTCGTGAATTCATCCAGATACAGGATGAAATACACGAGAAGGACCGGTGCGTGGAACACGAAGGCTGCCAGTAACGCGGCCGGTATGATGACGACCCAAAGGTTGATCAGATCACACCAGAATCCGAAGCGCGTGTCTCCGCCCGCGGTGAAAATACCATTGATGAGCATCGTATTGAGCGTGCGGCCGATCATGTAATACGCGCACATGAACAGCATATATTTCAGATAATACTTGGCCTGATCGGTCAGGGTATAAGCGGCTTTTACGATGAGCGGCGTTCCCGCCAGGATCACAAGGCCGGCCAGCGTACCGACTACGAGCGAGATCTTGACGAACTTAGCGCCGTCTTTCTTCGCTTGCTCCAGCTCTCCCCGTCCCATGGTATTGCCCAGGATGATGCTGGCGCCGATACCGACACCACCGCCCAGGAAATCCATGATATTTTTAACGATATTGCCAATGGAATGCGCCGCCACCGCGTCACTGCCCAGATGGCCGATGATCGCGGAATAGACCGTCATCGCGCCGCCCCACGCGACCATATTGGCCAGCAGCGGCGTGGTATAATGCCAGAAGTCCTTATGCAGGACCGCATATTGATTGTAAATATGACGCACCCGGATCCGGACCACATTTTTCTTCCGGTTCTCGATCAGGGCCAGGATCAGCTCCACTCCACGGGAAATGGTCGTAGCCAGGGCTGCGCCGGCGATCCCCATTTTGGGCAATCCCAGCAGACCGAAAATGAACAGCGCGTTCAGGATGATATTGAGCACGACCGTCGTCGATCCAAACAGAGAACTGAGCTTGACCCGGTCCGTGGTCTTCATGATGGTCAGATAGGTTTGCGAAATGCCCGTAAAGATAAAGGATACGCTGACGATCCGAAGATACGGGATACCCAGGTCGATCAGCTGCTGATCGTTCGTGAAGAAGCGCATGACCAGCCCCGGCGCGAACAGAGTGAACAAACACAGCGCCGTGGTGCCGATCAAAGCATATCTGAGCGTGATGCCCAATACTTTTTCTACGGAAAGAGCGTCCTTTTTGCCCCAATACTGGGCTGCCAGGACGGAAGTACCCGCTACCAGACCGAATACGATGATCTGCTCCACGAAATTGACCTGAGACGCCAAAGAGATGGCGGAAAGCGATTCCTGGTTCAGAAGGCCCAGCATCAACGTATCTGACGCGCTGACCAGGGATGTGAGCAGGTTCTGGATCGCCATCGGCAGAACGATAGCCCATAGGTTTTTATAGAACTTCTTATTCTCTTCTCTCATAAATCTCTTCCTTACGCTGTAACAGATGAAAGTACTAAAACCACGATATTCGCGGCAAAGCTGATCTTCATCAGACGAAAAACATCGATCTTCTTTTTCCATGCCAACAGACCAAACAAGCCGGCTGTGACCAGAGAAATGCCCGCAAACACATAAGGTGTATTGCTGAACCAGAAAAGATACAGCGGATAGCCGCTTCCCATCTCTTTGTATGCGGCTCGATCGAAGACCCGCATCCATCCCAGGTATCCATGGATGAGGATACCATAAAAGCTATACGCTACGAGCGGCCAGGCCAGCAAATGACGGATGCGCACCTCATGCGAATACGTCAGAAGCAGGATCACGAAGATCGTGACTGCCAGCGTGTAACCGCCGACACTTTTAGCTGAGGTATGACAAGCCGAAAAAATGACCGCAATATTCAACAGGCAGGCCAGGATCCAAAAAAAGGTCTTCGCCTGTTTAGGCATCTGATAATACGTTTTGATGGGTTTCATTTTAATCCTCCGGACGGAAATAGAAACGGCCCGCCACTTGTTTTGTATCCATGATATTGATAAAGGCATCCGGATCAATGGAGCGGACGACCTGCACGACACCGGTCGTTTCCGCCCGGGAAACGACAGAATATACGATCTTTCGGTCCTTATGGATGTGAGAGCCTTCTCCTGTCAGGATCGTGGCGCCGTGATGATATTCACGATAGATCGCGTCGCAGATCTCCTGCGCTTTCTCCGTTACGACCAGGACCGTACCCTGCTGGTAGCGCCGGTACATCGCCCGCAAGATCGTAGTGGATGTATACTGGAAGATGATGGAATAAAGCGCTCTGTCCCAGCCAAAGAAGAAGCCGGCCGCCACTAAAATGACAACATTGATGCCCAGCACCATCGGGAAAGAGTCCATGCCCTTTCGCTCGGACAGAAAGATGCCGATGAAATCCGTACCTCCGGTGGTTGCGTCCACGGAAAGGCACAGGCTGATGCAGAATCCGTTGATGATACCGCCAAAGATACTGATCAAAAGGATATCCTGGGTGATGACAAGGCCCGGGAGAAGGTCCGTCCAAAGGCCTGTCAAAAAGATCATCAGGCAGGAGAACAGGGTAAACTTTTTTCCGATGAAGCGGAACCCGATGTACACCGGAAACGCGTTCAGAAGGATATTGATCAAGGTATAGGAGATATCCTGATGCAGATACAGCTTGACCAGACGCTGCACCAGAAGTGTCAGACCGGTCGCGCCGCCCGGGAACAGATCACCGGTACGGACAAAGCTTTTGATATTGAGCGCCATCAGAAAGGAAGCCAGAATAACGACCAGAAGACGCTTTCCGTCTTTCTTCAAGGTAAATTGCATGTCTCTTCAGCCCTCCAGCTCGTCCATGACTTCCTGCATGACCTTGCCGATCGAATCATGAATACTGAGTTCACAATAACGATCAGCGGAGGTCTCATCCCGATTGATCTGCACGAGATGCTGACCCCGGAAATAGTGCACCATACCCGCCGCGGGATAGACCACCAGGGACGTACCGCCTATGATCAGGGTATCTGCCTGCTCTATGGCCGTTACGGCTTTTTCGATAGTGTCCCCGTCCAGAGATTCCTCATACAGAACGACATCCGGCTTGATGATGCCGCCGCAGTCACACCGCGGCACGCCCTCTTTGGCCATGATGTCTTCAAAAGTGAAGAAGCGGCCGCAGCGCATGCAGTGATTGCGATGGATGGAGCCATGCAGTTCCAGCACGTTCTTGCTGCCGGCTTTCTGGTGCAGCCCGTCAATGTTCTGAGTGATGACCGCCGTAAGCTTGCCCATCTCTTCCAGGCGAGCCAGGGCTTTGTGGCAGGCATTGGGCATTGCGCCGGGAAAGCTCATCTTGTCACGATAGAAACGATAAAACTCCTCCGGCCGGCGCATGAAAAACGTGTGGCTCAGGATCTCTTCCGGCGGCCAGGCATACTGTTGATGATACAGTCCATCCTGGGATCGGAAATCCGGGATCCCGCTCTCTGTTGATGTGCCGGCGCCGCCGAAGAAGACGATGCGCTTGGACTCTTTTATAATAGAAGTTAACGGGTTCATGACAAACCTCCTTCGTAGGATCAATCCGGAAACGTTACGATGCGCTCCGGTTCTTCATCATAAACTTCTTTAAACATGCCGGACGCCGAAACAGGCTCTCCGGCCAGTGTCAGATGCGGTGTTGCTCCAAGATAGCGAAGACGGAACAGCGCAGATCCCGGAGACCTTTCTTCGGTCTCGACCATGGTCAGTGCAGTAGGCGAAACAAACGCGGCATGCATCATCACGACCGGGGAAATATTCAAAAGATGCGACAGCATGACACAGGTAATGCCCATGTGACAGACAACGGCGATCGTATCTTTATTCGGCCGCTCGACCCGGTAAAAGTGCCCTTCCCGTCTGTAGCCGTGCTCCCCAAGGAGGGTATCGAGTTCCCGGCAGACCCAGTCATGATCCTTTTTGACATTTGTGCCGCTGTAGAGCCTGGACTCATGCCAATGCTCCAGATCAAAGTGCTTTTCCTCCGCCATCCATACCTCGGGGAAAAAGTCCCATGGGATGCGGTCTTTGCCCGTTTCCGGATCCGGCATAAGGGAATCGAATTCATGCAGAAAATCCCGGATCTCGGCCTCTTCCCCTCTTTCTTTAAGGGAATAAGAGGCTGTGGCCCTGGCACGTCCCAGCGGAGAACAGTACCATTTATCGATCGGTTTGTCTTTCAGATAAGCGGCCAGCGCTTTTGCCTCCCGGACACCTTTTTCCGTTAATGAATCATGAACATAGTCCGGATCTCCATGCCGGATAAATAATACTCTCATAACGCTCCTATAAACTGATCATGTGATGATGGTTGCTGCCTCATAAAGCGCCATAGGATCATGCCCGTTTTGACCTTTTTGACCCTGACACCATAACATATTAACTATACTAAAATTCCACTGATTTTTCAATCCTTTTCTGGAAATGGAAAATGCCGCAGGACCTTCCTGCGGCATATATGCTCACGTCGTTTTTTGCTCTTAGCCGATCGGCTTATGTAATATTACCAGTTGACCGCGATATCCAGCTGATTCGGATTGCTTGCGGCAAATCCTCCCGTGTCACAGACCAGGGCGATCCCCAAGGAGCTCTCTACCAGGGATCCTCTTGGATGGACCGACAGATTGGCGGCCACCATAACATAATCACCCAGCATTTTCACACCGTCTTCCCGCTCCCAATACGGGTACTCTTCTTCACTAAAGCCCTGCGCGCGCATGATGCGCACCACGCCCTCCATCGGAAGATTATAATATGTTTCTTTTCCGGAAGGGCCGTAATTAACACCTTTTCCTTTTGTCAACACCGGCCCGTCCCAGGTGCTGGAGACGGTTACGGTTTCTTCTTCCGCGACCGGCGCCGCCTCTATCTTCTGGCCGGGAATCAGCCTCAGCTCTCCTGCTTCTGTTTCCTGTGCTGTATCTTCTGCCTGAACCATACCGATACTGCCAAGCAGCAGTATCCCCATCAAACCTGTACATACTAGTTTTTTGATAAACAAAATCTACCTCCTGATAGAAGCACCGCAAGGCTTAAAAGCCCTGATGATCGATGCCTTATTTCGGTGAGCAGTTAAAAGTATAGCACAGAATGAAGGCAAAAGGCAAATTACAGTTCTGTCACGCTTCTGTAACAGACCCCTTTCACAGCAGATTGCCCATGACAAGGTCCTTCATGACGCCTAAAAACTCGCGCAGCATATTGTTCAACTGATAGGCCGGCCGGGATCCCGCCGCGATGCCGCAGACGTGCCGGTAGCCCTGGTGTCTGGCCAGGCTCATAGCCCGGAACAGATGAAAATCGTTGGTCACGATGCCTACCCGATCGGTTTCCTTATCGAGAAGTTCCTGGCTGAACAGCAGGTTTTCCATCGTGCTGGTGGCCTTCTCCTCCATAAGGATCCGGGCTTCATCGATGCCTTTCTCTACAAGATACCGCTTCATGCCTTCCGCCTCGGAAACCGGTTCGTTGTAACCCTTCGCCCCGGTCACGATGCATACTGTATCCTTGTTTTCCATCAGATACTCACAGGCCGCGTCCAATCGATACCGCAGCACAAGTGAAGGGCCGCTTTCCCGCACCTGCGCCCCCAGCACGATGATATAATCCAGATCCTGCTCGCCTCGTTCTTTGAAATGAGACACTATGATCCCTTCGACCACGAAGAACAATGTCAGGCCAAGACCGATCAGGACACCGCAGGTGACCTTCAGTCCCCGCGGAAGTTTTTTCCAGACGTGCTTTTTCGCCAATACAGCCAGTAAAAAACAGGCGGCCCCCAGCGCGAACCAGACAAGAAAGAACCGGGTCCCGCTGCGGGCTGCCAGGATAAAGCCTCCATAGAGGACGCTAAGCGACCCCAGGATCAGCCAAAGTATAAACATAGAATATGACCTTTTCTTAGTTTCCGCTGCTGGTGGGCATGAAGGGGATCAGTTTGCCCGCCATCTGGGCCACCGGCATGCTCTGCACCCAGATGCGTCCGGGACCGGTAACGACCGTGTTGAAGAACCCTTCCCCGCCGAACAGGGCGTTCTTGATGCCGCCGACTCCCTGCACATCGACCGAGCAGGTAGCATCCATAGCCGCCAGATAACCGGTATCCAGGATCATGCTCTCGCCCGCTCTCAGGGTATATTCTTTGACATAACCGTCAAATTCCAGGAAGCACATGCCGTTTCCGGAGATCTTCTGCATGATGAAGCCTTCTCCGCCGAAGAAGCCGGCGCCAAAGCGCTTCTGGAAGAATACAGACAGGCCTACGCCATCCGTCGCGGCTAAAAAGGCACCCTTCTGGGCTACGATCTCAGAACCCGGCGCGATGTTGTAAGCGCGGATCGATCCCGGGAAGCTGGAAGCAAAGGCAATAAGGCCTGCTCCGCCGTTCGCGGTATAGCGGTTTAAGAAGATGCTTTCTCCGGAAAGGGCCCGGCCAAAGAGCTTGCCCAGTCCGCCGCCGCCCGTCTTGGTCTCCATCTGCATATTTCCGGTCATCCAGGACATGGCGCCTTTCTCACAGATCATAGTTTCCTGCGGGGCCAGTTCGCAGATCACGACCGGCAACGGCTCGCCTTCGATTTTGTATTGCATAATATTATATCCTCCGTAATCTTTTATATGGGATCCCGTCCATTATCAGGAATGGATCCTTATTTATTATACCCGAAAACAGGGTTGGATTCAACCTTTCTTCCTTAAAAATAAAAGCCGTTGTGGAAAACGCAAAGGGACCGCATGATGGGCTACTCATTTTTGTTGCATTCTACGATTGACATTTACCCCCGAATTGCGTATAATATTCATGCTTGAATGAATATATGCATTTTTATTCATTTCCATTTTTTATCCTTGGGAGGTTTATTCCATGAAAAAGGCACTTGTTTTAGCATTAACTCTGATCCTTGCCATTTCTCTTCTCTCCGGCTGCGGCCAGAAGGGCAAGACTTTGGCTGACATACAGAAGGCCGGCAAGCTGGTCGTCGCGACCAGTCCGGATTTCCCGCCCTTTGAAGAACTGCAGAGCGATGGCGAAGTCGTTGGTATCGAAGTAGAGATCATGAAGATCATCTGCGAGCGCTTAGGCGTTGAAATGGAACTGGCGCAGGTCGATTTTGAATCCGTTCTGCCTGGCGTAAAATCCGGCAAGTATGATATCGGCATGTCCGGCATCTCCGTTACCGAGAAGCGTAAGAAGAACGCACTCTTCACCGATCCGTACTGCCTGGCGGCTCAGTCCATCGTCGTTACGGAAGGCAGCGAGATCACGTCCAAGGCGGACCTGGAAGGCAAGACCGTTTCTGTACAGACCGGCACCACTGCTGAGCAGTTCTGCATGGACAACGGCTACACCGTCAACGCTTTTGCCGCCAACAGCGACGCGGAGCTGGCTCTGACCACGGGCAAGGTCGACGCCTGGGTCATCGATGACCTGACCGCGGCTGAAATGGTCGCTGCATACAATGCAGAGCATGAAGATCAGCTGGTCATCCTGGATGAAGCCATGACCACCGAGCCTTACGCCTTCGCCTTCATGAAGGGCAGCGATGAGCTGGTCGGCGAGATCAACAAGATCGTCAATGAACTGATCGCGGATGGTACCGTAGCAGCTCTGTTCGAAGAGTACGGCGCTCCGTATACCGCCCCGACCAACAACTAAGACCCCATTCCCGTAGTTTCAGGGGATGCGCTGTTTTCAGTCGCATCCCCTTTCTCCATCTTACTTTTATGGAAAGGACAAGGAATCCATGAATCAGTGGTTTTCCCAGCTTCAAAGCACATTTATCGATTCGGGCCTGGCTCCCCTTCTTCTGGAGGGCTTCCGAAACACCATGATCATTACCCTCGGCGCTTTGCTCATCGGTCTGATCATTGGTTCTCTCATCGCGGTCGTTAAGTATTTCTCGGAAGACACGCCGGCTTTAAAGCCACTGTCCACTCTGTGCGACATCTACGTGACGGTCATCCGCGGCATCCCGGTCGTCGTTCTGCTTTTGATCTTCTTCTTCGTGATCCTGGCTTCGGCCAGTGGTATCTCCGTTGCGATCCTGACTTTCGGCATCAACTCCGGCGCCTACATGGCGGAACTGATCCGCAGCGGTATTGGCGCGGTCGATCCGGGTCAGATGGAGGCCGGCCGCAGTCTGGGCCTGTCCAAGCTGCAATCCATGCGCAAGATCATCATGCCCCAGGCCATCCGTTACATCCTTCCGGCCATCGGCAATGAGTTCATAGCCCTGCTGAAGGAAACCTCCGTCGCCGGTTATGTCGCGATCGTTGACCTGACACGCGCCGGCAACCTGATCCGCAACAATACCTATGACGCGGTCAATCCTCTGCTGTGTGTCGCCTTGACCTACCTCATTCTGGTCATTCTGTTCACACGGCTGCAAAAAGTACTGGAAAGGAGGCTGGCTAAGAGTGATAAGCGTTAAGAATCTGCAGAAGCATTTTGAAGGCAACACCCACGTCTTAAAAGGCGTCAATGTCGAGATCAACAAAGGCGATGTCATTTGCGTCATCGGCCCCTCCGGCTCCGGCAAATCCACTTTCCTGCGCTGCCTGAACATGCTGGAAAAACCCACCGGCGGCCAGATCATCTTTGAAGGGGATGACCTCACTTCCAAGAAAGTCGACCTGAACCTGCACCGGCAGAAGATGGGCATGGTCTTTCAGCAGTTCAACCTGTTCCCTCACATGACCGTACTGGAAAATATGACCTGCGCTCCAGTCCTGTTAAAGAAGATGACCAAAGAGCAGGCGGAAGCGAAGGCTCTGGAGCTCCTGGACCGTGTCGGTCTGAAAGACCGCGCCTCTTCCTATCCGAACCAGCTCTCCGGCGGCCAGAAGCAGCGTGTCGCCATCGTGCGCGCCTTATGCATGGAACCGGACGTCATGCTCTTCGATGAGCCTACCAGCGCGCTGGACCCGGAAATGGTCGGCGAGGTTCTGGATGTTATGAAGGAACTGGCCCGGGAAGGCATGACCATGGTCGTGGTCACACATGAAATGGGCTTTGCCCGCGAGGTATCCAACCGCGTCCTCTTCCTCGACGGCGGTGTCATCGCGGAGGAAGGATCTCCGGAGCAGATCTTCGGAAATCCCCAAACGGAACGACTGCAATCGTTCCTGGCAAAAGTCCTGTAATATAAAGAAGCTGTCTTGCATGAGGTGACCCCCAATCGTTAGAATTTTAGGTCTAACTTTTGGGGGTCAACTCAGAACGACAGCTTCTTTTTTATTCTTTTCCGTTGTAGACCGTTTCAAACCACTGCTCGCTTTCCGGGATCGGCCGGACCGGGCGATACGTGATCTCCACTTCTCCATTTTGGAGCTTTGCTTCCTGTACGTAGCCGTTATGGGATCCGTCATCGACTAAAGGCGTCATCTCGACCCCGTCCATGACCAGATAGGAACCGCGGCTGTAGATGTCATGATCCACGGCATCAGCCATGGCGGATACATAGACATACTGGGCCACCAGCAGATCATAGTTGAACAGCGCCTTGATCCGGTCTTCTTCCGGATGATCCTCGGAAATGACACAGTCTGTCCAGTACCGTTCCAGATCTGCCTTGGTCTCTTCGATCACATTCTGCATATTGCCAAGCTCGCGGATATGCGCGCAATACAGGCTCATGCGATGACCGATCCGCCTTCTGGTCTCCGAGGTGTTGGACTTTCCTGTTTTCAGTTCCTCCAGCTGCCGCATGCGCTCTGCCGCCTGATCGATGGCCTCATATGCCAAGGGCTCTTCCACTTCGGTCCGCAAGGCCTTTATGATCGTCTGCGCGGCGCGCAAGGCGCCTGCCTGTCCGGCATTTAACGCAGACCCGCCCGGCCGGTAGATACCGTGACTTCCGTTGACCTCTCCTACCGGGTACAGACCGTGGATATTGCTTTCCCAATGGGCATCTCCGGCCAATCCTCCATTGTTATGCTGGGCACACACCGCGATCTCCAGCCGCTCCTTCGAAAGATCGATGCCGTGGGACAGATACAGGTCGACCGCCTTCGGATTCATCTTTTGCAAGCGTTCAAACGGCGTGCCGAACAACACATCCGAGTGCTCCAGATAATCATAGGCTTCCTGTCCGATGTTAGAAAAGTCTTCTTCCAGTCCCGCAGGGTTGAGCGTATAATCCAGAAATACGCGCCGGCCCTTCAGCTCGGTCTCTTGATAGACCAGCTCATCGATGCGGGAGGACCCATCGATCTTACGCGGATCGAACGGCCACTGATACCCCTTTAAAAATGTGCGGGATAGGACTTCCTCCGGGCTCAGATGCTCCAGCAGGAACTCCTTTTCATCTGACAGGTCCTGCGCGGTGGAAATGTAACGCGGCAGCACCTGCTGATAGGTCC
The DNA here is from genome assembly GCA_900316145.1 of uncultured Eubacteriales bacterium. Lineage (GTDB taxonomy): Bacteria > Bacillota > Clostridia > Lachnospirales > Bianqueaceae > RUG159. Next base: position 6,311 of record ONBQ01000044.1, on the reverse strand, counting down.
CGGACAGGTTCCACCGGAACGAGGTCGAGGCGATTCCATACTGCCATTCGGTCAGGTTCTTGCCCATGGCACCTGCTTCAAACGCCAGGCCGGAGGCTCCATGCTGAGATCCCGGATAGACGCTGCGGGCATACAAGCCGGCCGGCCCGCCGGTGGCATAGACCACATGGCGGCTCGCGAAAAGAATGTAGTCATGATCCTCCAGCGAATAGCACAGTACGCCTTCCATGTGTCCATCTGCGGTCAGAAGCCTGAGCACCGGACAATGATCAAAGATCTCGATATCCAGTGCCATGACCTGTCTTTCCAGGCATTCCGTCATGTATTTTGATGTCAAAGGTCCGGCGGAAGTGGCCCGTTTGGCCGGATCATGGTCGGTCTTATAGCCGACATATTCTCCGAACGCATTGGCCGGAAACGGGACGCCGATCTCCGCCAGGTGCAGGAAACACCTCGCGGAATTAGCCGCTTCGGCCAAGGCTGTGTCGCCATCCACCGCTCCGCCCTCAAACAGAGTCCGCGCCATCTGAGACACGCTGTCCGGATCTGCGCCGGTCAGGGTCAGCTTATAATAGGTCTGCTTGTCGGATCCGGTATTACGGCTGGTGCCGGAAAGCCGGTTTTCCGTGATCAGCGCAACCTTCTCTGCGCCAAACTGTTTCAAACGTTCTGCCGCCGCGAATCCGGCCGCGCCGCTTCCGACGACCAGCGCGTCATATGTCTTTGTGATCATAGTGTTTCCTTCATGGTTCAGGTATCAGAGATGACTGTTGAACCGTCCCTTGATATGCACGCCCTCATTGATGATCATGAAAGCGGTCGGGTCCATCTCATCGATGATGCGGCGGATCTCCGCCACCTCATATTTTGAAACAACAGTCGTAAAGATGACCTTGTGGTTCTCCGTATACGCGCTTTCTCCTCCCCACAGGGTAACCCCGCGGCCGATCTCATGAGTAATGCGCTTGGGCAGCTCTTCCGTCGTAGCCAGTACCGTGACCTGTGTCTTGATGTTCTGCAGATGAGTGCGGTCAATGATCAAAGAGAAGATGACCATGTAGATGACGGAATAAATAGCCGTCTCCACGCTGAAGAGCACCGCGCAGATGGCGTACAGGATGGCATTGTAAATGATCGAGACCTTTCCGATCGAAAAGTCACGGACCTTCATCGTCAGGTAGAAGCCCAGGATATCCAGGCCTCCGCCCGTGCCGCTGGCCTGCAGGACCAGACCGATGCCCGCGCCGGTCACGATGCCGCCGATCAGGCAGGCGGTCAAAGGATCTTCGATGATCGGTTCCTTCGGGATCGGGCAGAAGGAAAAGATCAGGGTCTGCACCGCCAGGCTCACCAGCGTTCGGAAAAGCACCTTTTTGGAAATGCTGGTATACGCCAGGATGAACAAAGGAATGTTGAAGCACATGTTCAGGACACCGGCGATATCGATTCCGGCCGGCAGCCGGATCGTACCGAACTGCTGCAGCGCGGAACGGATCAGCTGGGACGTACCCACGATACCGCTGGAAAAATATCCCATGGGCGTCACGAACAGATTGACGCCGATCGCGTAAATGGCGGTGCCGCCGATGATATAGGCGTACCGTTTGACATACCGATTGACTTTGAATTTTCTCATTTTATTTCGCGTACGCTGCCGCGAGTCTCGTCAAAAACTCAGCGCTTTGCAGCAGTTCCTCCACACATACATATTCATAACGTCCATGGCAGTTGTATCCGCCGGTAAAGACGTTGGGGCAAGGCAGGCCCATGTAGGACAGGCGGGACCCGTCCGTACCACCGCGCACCGCTTCGATCTCAGGCGTGATGCCCATCTCGCGCATGACCGCGCAGGCATTGTCCACGATCTCCATATGCGGCTCGATCTGCTCCCGCATGTTGTAATAAGTATCCTTAAGGACCAGTTCCAGGGTCCCTTCTCCGTACTTCGCGTTGATAAAGGCCGCTGCCTGCTCCATCAGCTGTTTCTTCGCTTCGAACTTGGCCCGGTCATGATCCCTGACGATGTAGAAGAGTCTGGCGTCTTCCACGCTGCCCGTCATGTGGGTCAGATGGTAAAAGCCTTCATAGCCCTCCGTATACTGCGGACGCTCATTCTCCGGCAGCATGTGATGGAACTCCATGCCGATCTCGACCGCGCTCTTCATGGTACCCTTCGCGGAACCCGGATGGCTGCTGACGCCGTGCACCGTGATCATAGCAGCGGCCGCGTTGAAGGTCTCATACTCGATCCCGCCGACAGCGCCGCCATCGACCGTATAGGCGAACTCCGCGCCGAAAGCCGGTACGTCAAAGTACTCAACACCGGTTCCGACTTCTTCATCCGGCGTGAAGGCGATGCAGATCTTGCCATGGCGGATCTCCGGATGAGAGATCAGGTTTTCCGCCATGCCGAAGATGGCCGCGATACCCGCTTTGTCATCGCCGCCGAGCAGGGTCATGCCATCCGTCACGATCAGGCTCTTTCCGACCTTGTTTTTCAGGCTGGGATAGTCCTCCGGGCTCAGCACGATATGGTTCTCTTCGTTGAGTACGATATCTTTTCCATCATAGTTCTCGATCAGGCGAGGCTGGATGTTCTCACCGGAAAAGTCCGGCGCGGTGTCCATATGGGCTACGAAACCGACAGCGGGCACTTCCTGATCCACGTTGGAAGGAATGCTTCCGATGACATAGCCATGGGCGTCCTGATGGGCATCCGCAACGCCGATCTGCTTCAGGTCTTCCACCAGCATCTGTCCAAAGACAAGCTGCTCCGGCGTGCTGGGATAGCTGTCGGACCGCTCTTTGGACTGCGTGTTATACCGCACATATTTCATAAAACGTTCTACAGGGTTCATGTTATAAGTCCTTTCTTTTCTGTTTGCGCCGTTCCTGTCTGTTAGGAGCGGACAAAAAGACCAAACCGATTATACCACAACCACTTTCAATGTCAACCGATTTCCCTTGTGTTTCAGCTAAGAACGTTGTATAATGAGGAGTTGTTAAAGCCCTTTTCCAAGGGTTTCCCACAGCGACCTTATTTTCAGGAGGATCCTATGAATCTGATCCATTTTTCCGCACCGGACAACGCTTTGGCGCAGCCATTCAATGATCTGGACATGCTCCGGATCCTGATACTGGCCCGTCCGCAGCTGACTGAATCCGAGCTGTCTGACTGGACGCTTCACGCCTTCGAAAACGACCCGGATGAGCTGTCCGCCCGTTATAAACTCTTTCAGGATCTGAAGGACAAAGATCTGGCCGAAGAGGCCTATCATAAACTGCGTTCTTTCATCGACGAACAGGAAAAAGCTTCCCGCACGGCGGATGATCTGCATGATGTTCTCTATTCCTACCGCGTCCTGAACGCTTTTCTTGCTTTGATCGAGGCTCTGGAGAATCTGTGCGCTTCCGGCGAGGGTCATTCTCCCCGTCTGGGCCAGTTAAAGGACCTGGTCGCGGAGATCCGCAAAGATCCGGCTTTCCCCACCATCGAGTCAGTTGTCCGCGAGGTGCCGACGGTCCTGCCGTTTCCGAGTCATATCTACGTCGGATTAAATGCCCGGGAAACGGGTGACGCCACCGACATCGGCATCATCAAAGACGATACGTCCGAAACCTCCATCCAGGCTCTGCTGGATGTAAGCGCGCCGACCGCTTCCTCGGAAAGCCTCTTCCCGGAAATGCCTTATACCCGCGCGCAGTATGGCACGCACTTTGAAGAATATCTGCTGCAGCACTACAGCAAGCATTATCACAGCGAGATCGCGAAAGCGCATAAGCTGCTTCAGGGCGTGGCTCCCCTACGTTCTCCTGAGCTGATAGAGCTTGCGGATTCTCTGGAATATCTGGTGATCGGCCTGTCGCTTTGCGACCTGTTCCAGAAAGCCGGTTACGGTCTGACCATTCCAGATCCTAACGGGGAAGAACTGACCGCGGAGGGACTGCAGTATCCGGATCTGGCCCTGCACATGAATGACCTGGAAGGCAAGCAGGTCACGCTTTCCGGCGGGTCCTCTACCTTGATCACCGGCGCCAACCACTCCGGCAAGACCTCCTATCTGAAAACGATCGGACAGTCTCTGGTGCTGGCACAGTTCGGCTTCCCGGTCCCGGCTGTCTCCTTCCGGTTCCGTCCTTTTAAGAAATTCTATACCTTGTTCTCTACCGGCGAGGATTCTTCCATGTCGGTCTCCCGTATGGGTGTAGAGATCCAGCGCCTGTCCCAGATCATGCAGTCTGCTACGGAGCAGGACCTGGTCCTCATCAATGAGCCCATGACCAGCACCAACCCCATCGAAGCCGTGTCCATCTGCAGCGATCTGATGCAGCGCTTCCTGAATAAGCACATCACGCATCTGGTCGTTACCCACCTGTATGATATCTACTATCTGCTCAAGACCCGCTTATCCGCGGATCAGGAAGAGCGTTTCACAAGCCTGATCACCCTCTCTGAATTCAGTGAGGAAAAGGGCATGGTACACAGCTATCGCTTGATGGAATCTCAGCCGCTGGGCAACAGCTATGCTATGGAAACGGCCAAAAGCTTCCAGATCACCCTGGAAGACCTGCTGGAGGATCCTGCTCTCCGGGCAGAAGCCTCTTCCTATTGCCGCCGTACCCGCATGGAAAACATTTACGAGAGCGCTAACGCTCAGTCCGGAAAGGAGGCGTAAAGCATGGGATTTCTGACCAAAGCCAATGAAAACCGTCCTTCCGCCCCTATGCTCATTTCGGACCAGGCGCTGACGGATCTGCTCATCCAGGATTACATGGAGGAGCTGTTTGACTTGGCGCATGCCCAGGAGCTCAACTGGCAGGTATTTCTCACGACGGATCCGGAGGATCTGTCCTATCGCAAAGATATTCTGACAGAGTTCAAGCAGTTCCCGGATATCGTCATGAAAGTACGCGCTGTCTGCACCTGTATTCTGGAGATCCAGACCATATGCCGCGCGCCGCGCTCCTTCGGTTATAACTCCGACAGCCTGCAGGAATTCAAGCTGTTCCGCCATGCCTATGACACCTTGTCCGACCTGGCCGCCGCGTTAAAAGAGCAGATCGAAAAAGAAAAGATCAGCTCCGCCGGGCTGAAGCGTTTGTATGAGGTGGTCCAGGAGAAGCTGGATAAGCATTATTTCACTTCTTTTGCCCAGGATTGGGACGCTGTCACCAGCGGTCTGGACATGATCGGCAGCTACACCCTGCGCTTTACACTGGATCCGGAAATGCATTTGAAAGGCTGCGCCATCACAGCTATCCATAAACAGAAGTACGCCCGGAAGATCCTGCCCTTCGGTTCCAAAGAAGGCCGTCACCCGGATAAACTCTGGGACCTGTCCCCCGTCAAGGAGATGCGCTCTCCTGTCGAAGAACTGCTGCATGACGCCATGCGCATCCACTACCGGCAGTTTCTTTCTACCATGCGGGACATGACGGAGGATCTGGATGATCTTTACCGTGACCTGAACTTCTACCTGGCGGCGCTCAACTACTGGCACCAGATGGAAGGCTATCATCTGGAACCGATCTTTGCCGAGATCCGGCCTATGGAAGAAAAAGCCTTCTCCGCCACGAACATGATCGATCCGGTCCTGCTGCTGTTCCGCCACGATGCCGTTGGCAATGACATCACCTTTGCTCCGAACGGTGAGCTGCTGATCCTGACCGGTATGAACCAGGGCGGCAAGACCACCTTCCTGCGCACCGTAGGCACCCTGCAGCTGCTCTTCCAGCTGGGCTGGCCGGTCCCGGCCGACACGGCCACCATCAGCCCGGTCGAAAAGATAGTCACGGTTTTCTCCCACGAAGAAAATACCCAGCTCAAACACGGCAAGCTGGGTCAGGAATTAAAAACGCTGCGCTTAGGAATGACCGAAATGACCCCCTGCTCGCTGATGCTTTTCAACGAGCCCATCACCGGTACCTCTCCCATGGAGAACCTGTATCTCTCCCGTGAGATCTTAAGCGTCTGCAAGCTTTCCGGATACCACGGCATCTGGGTCACCCATATCTATGACCTGGCAGCTGGTTGTGACGAGATCAACCAGGATCTGTCCGGAAGCCAGGTATCCTCTCTGGTCGTCAAAGTAGAAGGCACGGGCGAAAACGTCCGCACCAGCTACCATATCGTCCGCGGGCAGCCCGGATTCACCAGCTACGCCAAGCAAGTGCTGGAAAGAGAAGTTGGGAAGATAGGTTAATCAGAAATCGATATATACGAGGTAGATAATCATTTTTCTCTATCATGTAAACAGCAGAAATCATTATTTCTTCATGGTAATACTTCTTTCAATTAATTGTATCTAGTA
>ONBQ01000170.1 GCA_900316145.1 uncultured Eubacteriales bacterium | reverse complement strand
GGAGGGTGCGGGCTTCGTAACTCTGAGCACCCTCCCCCCTAAATAAAGGTTACTGGCTTCGTAACTCTGAGCGCCCTCCCCCCTAAAAGCAGCTTTAATCTTCTCCGAGTTTAAGTGCCTGGGAGATCTTGATCTTGCGTATCAGCATGACCAGTACCGCCATACAAACGATGACCACCAGGCCGATCACGATATAAAGCCGCAGCGTATCCGCAGAAGCATCCGCAATCTCCAGCGGGATGACCGTATCTGCCGAAGTGTAGGCCACCTGCACCATGGGTACGAACAGATAGGCTGCCAGCTTGCCGATCAAGGCGCCAAGCGCCAGGGAAACGCCGGAGATGAACAACTGCTCATTGCCCAGCATACCCAGGATCTCCTTCATGGACATGCCCATCGCCCGGAAAATACCAAACTGCAGCTCTCGGGCGCGGATGGACAGGATCCAGAAGATCAGGAATCCGACCGCGCACAGGATCAGGATCACGATGAAGCCAACTGTCAGGACGCCATTCGTGCCCTGCGTGACCGGATCATTCTTCCAATCGATCAGCTTCGCCTTGGTGTCACTGAAGGTGGTGAACCGCACTTCGTTTTCGGCCGCCCAGTCATAGACCGGCTGCGTGGAATCCTTCATCTTGATCCAGACTTCGTACGGGAAAACGCCCCATTTGCTCTGGATCTGATCGAAGTGGGATACGATCAGGAACAGGTCTTCCAGCCTTTCCCGCCCTTCGATCTGCTCTGTCGGCGCGTACGTGGGCCAATAGTCGATGAATCCGTATATCACGCCCCGCATAGAGCCAAATCTGCTGGTATAGTGGATCACCTGACCTACTTCCAGCCCCAGGTAGTCCCGCATGTTGGAGGATACCAGAACGCCCTCCGCGTCCTGGGACATGGCATTGAGATAGTTGTACCAATGGGTGGGCAACAGCCCATCTTTCATCCAGGCGGTCTGTCCGAATTCCTTCGTGTTGATGGCCATCAAGGAGACCTGGTTGAGTTTTCCCTCATTCGCTGTCACGCTGACCGTGGTCCTGAGGACCCTGGTCATGGACTCCACGCCTTCGATCTTTGCGTATTTTCGGAAATCCGGTTCTACATAGTCCCCCTCTTCGCCGGCAAAAGCGGCCGTGGTGCTCCACATTTCTTTGACCATCAGATCTGAACCGCCCTGATACCGGATGCGGCTCTCTCCATTTTCATTGATGGCCCGGGCCGCATGCGCGTTGAAGATACCCAGGGACATGGTCATGATCAGGAAGACCATGATAAAGCTTTGATTGCTGCGTTCCCGAATGATCCCCAAGAACGAGGCATACAGCGAAGGAGACCATAGTTTCCGGCCGATGCGGAATATGAGCCTGACAAGAAGCGGGAACAGCCGCAGGCTCACGAGTGCCGCGCCTAAGATAAAGATCGAAGAGCCCAGGTACATCAAGGGGCCAAGCGCCGATCCTGAACTCATGGTCTGCGAAATGTATTCCGCGTTTTCCCGGTAAAGGTAGACGATATAGAGCGATCCCAGAAGCAGGATCACATCCAGGAACAGTTTTTTCCAAAGCGGGCTCTGCTTCTTGCCCGCCTTCTTCTGCTTATGCTCTACGATCGTAGTCTGTGCGTACCGGAAGGCCGGAATGACCATAGTCAGCGTAGACAGGATCGCAGCTCCCAGGAAGAAGCCGAGGGCTTTCCATGTCATGGTGACCGGAAGCGCGGAACGGCCTACGAACTCCAGGAAAGCATTGGCTGATCCTATGATCTGGCAGATCAGAAATGCCAGCGGAATACCGATCACAAGCCCTGCTCCGGCCAGGATCAGGCTCTGCAGAAGATAGAGCTTTAAGATCTGCTGGCGGGAAGAACCGCGGCTCTTCAGGATGGCGATCTCCTTCTGCTCCATATCCAGCATCCGCCCGGATACCATGAATATGAAGACCATCAGAAGAACAAAGATCGGGATCTGAAGCACGTACAAGGTAATCTTCAGCTTCGCCGCGCTGGTCTGGTATTCCTTGAAGGTGTCATAATACCGGATGACCATACCGGCGGAAGATTTCAGGTCAAAGTCCTTTTTAAACGCGTCGACGGTCTTGATCATATCGTCGACTTTGCTTCCTTTGAATTTTTTATAATCGATAACGGATGCCCATTCCACGCTGAAATTCGGCTCCTGCTCCGCGTCGATATCCACGAACAGTTCTTTGAACGTGGCTTCGTCCATGACCAGAGTCTTCAGCCATTTGGAAGGAGAAGAATACCAGTACAGTTCCTGGTTATCCGTAGGTTCGAAAACGCCGACCACCTTGACGATGTAGTTTTCTCCGTTTTCGTTTTTAACGCCCTGAAGGCGGAGCGTCTGCCCCAGCATCAGGTTCATGTAGATGAAGCTTCGCTTGGGAGCGATCACTTCCAGAATATTCCCCTCTTGGACGCCTGGTTCATACATACGTCCATTGGTGATCGTGATGTGATCCTCGATGTCGGAAAAAACACTGAGGCCTGCCCGCTGATCCTCCTGGGCGTTGATGGTCTCACCTTCCGCCAGCATGGGGACCGATTTATACAGCTTGGTCACAAAATAGGCTTCCGGCACATCCAGCTGATCCGCTAACGTGCGGCATTTTTCATCCAGATACCGGTAGTTCTCCATATCGCGGATCGGGGACGTGGTCTTCACCGAACCGCGCATCAGCGTCAGGCCGGGAAGGATGTCATTCTGCTCCAGATATCTGGCCAGATTGGAGGTCAGCATCTTTTGCAGGACCGCGTTTTCATACAGAGCGCAGCTGCCGGTGATGGAGATCAGCAGAATATTTCCGACAAGGAGGCTGACAGCCATCCATTTTTTGCTGAGTATTTTTCGTAAGATCAATTGCAACATGCTTTTTTATTTCCCCACTACCAGCTTATCGCCCTCTTCAACTCCATCCGTGATCCACACAACGGTACCGTTGCCATTCATATTGCTTGAACCGATCGTGACCGGCCTGCGGTGTATCGCTCCATCGTCTTCCATGATCTGCACGTAATACTTGCCCCCGTCCAGAGACAGTGTATTGCTATCTACGATCAGGACATTGCGGGCGATCGTCGTTTCCCCCACGATCTGGATCGAATACGGATGATTCGTATCGATCTCCACTTCCTGCCCTTCATCAAACTGAATGACCATATATTCTGTCTGATAATCCGCCGGCAAGACATTGGACGCGGCCGCTACCCTGCCTGTATAGCTTTGGGAGCCCACAGTTACGGTGACCGCCTGATGATACTGGAAGGCTCCTCTGGGGTTTTCCGCCGCCAGGGCGATCCGGTCGGTCGCGTTGATCGTGATCAACGTCTCTCCCGCCTTCACCTTGCCGCCCGGTTCCGCTATGATCACAGAATCGATCACACCGTTAAACGGCGCCGTGATGGTCCGTTCCGTTTCTTCTTTTTCCAGTTCGCTGATCTCTTCTTTCAAGAGCTCGATCTGGTAATCCATCTCACAGATGTACTGGTCCAGGGCTGACTGCATGGACTGGATCTGGCAATTCTGCCGCACCCAGGCGTAGGAACTCATCTTCCAGGATTCTTCCGTTGCCTTCTGGATATCTTCCTGCCGCTCCTGGATCCCAACTTCCTTTTCCTCCGTCAGCCGTTCCAGCTTCAGCTTATCTTCTTCCAGCTGCACGTTTTCGGAATCCGTCACAAAGGACATCAGGACGTCTCCTTCCGACACCTGATCACCCTTTTCTACCAGGATCTCTTCATATCGGAAATCTTCTTTATCCCACGCCAGCTCTGCCGTGACCGGGAAGTATATCGTACCGCCCGTACGGCTCTCTATGATGTAGTCGCCCCGCTCGACCGTGCTGAGCCGGTCATTGCTCACCTTTTCGGTTTTTACATCCTGCTCGATCAGATCCGCCGGCTGTTCTTTCTTCTCGGAGCAAGCAGTAAGCCCAATCAGAAGCGTTAGTGTCAGCAGAAGGCAGAAGAAGCCTTTATTCCTGTACATAGACTTCATCTCCTTCCTCCAGCCCACTGATGATCTCCGCCTCGATTTCGGTGATCAGGCCGACTTCCACATTTTTCCGTACCCGCTTTCCGTCTACGATCTGATAGACATAGCGGCTGGCTTCATCTTTTAGTAAAGCATTGACCGGGATCGTCAGCACATCCTCCTTGGTCTGCGTATCCATGTACAACGCCACGAAGTCCCCCTCATGGACCTGCTCATCCGCGTCCAGGATCTTGAACCGGCTGTGAACATTGCTGCTTAGGACCATCGACAACACCTCATCCGAAGGATAGGGCTCATGCTTCAGCTGATAGGTCTGATCTCCGATCGTGGCCTGCAGAGCATCCATTTCATTGAGGCGGGAGTCGGATACCGGGTCGGTGATGGCATAGATCGTGTCCTCGTCCGTGACGCAGAACAACGTGGTGTAGGCGTTGAGCATTTTCCCTTCTTTGGCCGTTTCGTTGACGTATACGATACTTCCATTGCAAGGCGCTACGATCTGATTCGAGCCGACCTCCTGCTCCAGCCTCTCAAGCCGCGCCTCTTTCTGACTGATGCTCAGTTCCTGCGATTCTTGGGCCTGGGCAAGGGCCAGTTCCTTCTCTTCGACATCCAAAGAAGCCAGTTGGCGGCTCGTTCCCGTGACCCCGTTGGCGTACAATTCATTCAAGGACGCCTGACTGCTGGCAAGTGCCTGCTCCAGCTGTTCATTCGTAAAGGCGTTGATCTGCTTTTCATGCTCGATCTCACGCCGCAAGGCGCTTACTTCTTTCTCCAGGTCTTCCTGGTCCAGCGTGGCCAGAACATCGCCCTTTTGAACATGATCGCCATAGCTGACATAGATCTTATCCAGCTCTCCGCTCATCGTGAACCAGACTTCTTCCACGTTTGGCTGCACATAGCCGGTATAGAGATAGGAGCGGCTAATGTCCTTACGCGTGACGGTCGCCGTATCCATGACGACTCCGACCGGGTCGAGCAGCTCCGGAACCTCCGTCTGGGCCGGACGGCTGCAGGCGGTGAGGAACAGGGTCATCAGCAGGATCCACTTCAGTTTATTCATCGATGATCTCCTCTCCCTCTTCCAGACCGCTCCGGATCTCGGTATATTCTCCGGTCTCCAGGCCGATCTCGACATCCTTCATGCTCTTCATGCCTTCCTCATCCAGATAGAAAACGACGGTACGGTCTTCCAACTTCTTGACCGCGCTGGATTTGACATACAAAACATCTTTCGCCTCTTCCAAAGCCAGAATGATGTTGCCGTTCTTTCCTTCTTCCAGGGCCGGATCCGGGACCTCCAGAGAAATATAGGCTGTCTCTTCTGCTTCTTCCTCCAGACCTAAAGACTTGGGATCGACCACGATCCCTTCATGGTCTTCCTTATCATAGGTGATGGTGACCCGATCCCCCACGGTAAACAGGGCGGCGTCTTTTCCTGTCACTAAAAAAACCGAGCTGGCGATATCCGATATCGTAAACACCCTCTCGAATTCATTGGAAACAGCCCCTTCTTCGAAGGAGCGCATATAAGTGACCGACCCTGCGATCGACGTATAGATGCAACGGCTGCGGATCTTATCTTCCGCCTCCTGCACTTTTTTCTGTTGGATCAGGACCGAATCCTCCAGACTTTTGATCTTCAGATCATAATCCGTTTCGGTTCTGGCGTACTGATCATTGGCATCCTGGCGGCTTGACCAATCCGTCGCCGCGTTGATATAGACCTGAGCCTTGCGCAAGGCCAGATCCTTCTGCTCTGAAAGCTGCTCCAGATCCAGAGACAGCCTTTCTAATGTATTCTGCTCCTGGATCAGGCTTTCTTCCAAGCCTCCCATTTCCAGCTGTGCCAGCAGATCGCCGGCTTCCACGCTGTCGCCCGGCTGCACATAGACCTTCTCGACCAGTTCTCCACTGATCGAAAAAGACAGACTTTCCGATTTGGCCGGTTTGTACTGGCAACGGACATTCTGCGTCAGGACCACGTCCCCCCGCATGACCGTTGTCATAGTATGCTGCGCGTCTTCTACTTCTTTTACAACAGGAGCCTGCGGCAGCCTGGCTTCCTGAGGCATCAGGCCGCAGCCGCTCAGCAGCATGACTAAGCACAGCAGACTGACGATATGTTTCCCTCTCATGCCGGATCCTTTCTTCCTGCGCCTTACAGATGGGTGCGCCCTTCTAAAGCCCTGGTCAATGTGACTTCATCGATATATTCCAGATCACCGCCGACCGGTACGCCATTCGCGATACGGCTGACCGTAAGCCCCAGCGGCTTGATGAGGCGGGACAGATACATGGCTGTCGCTTCTCCCTCTACGGTGGGATTGGTCGCGATGATGACCTCTTTGACATTAGGATCCTTGAGCCGTTCCAAAAGTTCGCGGATCTTCAGATCTCCGGCCCCGACGCCCTCCAGCGGTGAAATGACACCATGCAGGATATGGTACAGCCCTTTATACTGGCGGGTACGCTCATAGGCCGCCATGTCCCTGGAATCCTCCACGACCATGATGGAACTTTGATCCCGGCGCGGGTCAGAACAGATGGGGCACAGCTCCTCATCGGTCAATGTGCAGCAGCGGGAGCAGTAGCGGACCCCCTCTCTGGCATCGACCAAAGCCTGCGCCAGCGACACGACCTCTTCCTGCTTCATATCAATAATATGAAAAGCAAGACGCTGGGCGGTCTTGCGGCCTACACCCGGCAGTCTTGCCAGTTCATCGATCAGATTTGTGATTTTTGATCCATAAATATCCATTCTGATACCCTTATGAGAAGTTTAGAACAAACCATTCAAACCGCCCAGATTTAAGCCCCCCGTCAGAGAGCCCATCTGGGAATTGACCATTTCATCCGCCTTGCGAAGCGCTTCATTCGTAGCCGCGACGATCAGATCCTGCAGCATTTCGATATCATCCGGATCAACGACTTCCGGCTTGAGCTCGATCTCTACGATCTCTTTCTTTCCGGTCACGACAACACGGACCATCTCGCCGCCTGCAGTCGCCTCGACAGTCTTGGTCTCCAGCTCCGCCTGCATTTCCTCCATCTGACGCTGCATACGCTGCGCCTGCTTCATAAGATTATTCATATTACCGGGCATTCCACCCTGAAAACCACCACGTTTTGCCATGATCTTTCTCCTTTTATAAATCGTTCTTCCCTATTATATGAAATCAGCTTCGTTCCGTCAACACTTATTCGATCGTAACATCTGTATGGATCGATGAGATCAGCTGGTCCAGGTCGACCTCCGGCTTTTTCTCCGGCGCTCTGTCCTTGGTCAGGATGCGCGCGGAGATCCCGGTCTCATCTCGGATCACCTGCTCGATCATCTTGAGCTTTTCCCCGCCGGAGGCCTCCAGCTGGTCCAGATAAATGGCGTTGGGGCTGGAAAGCACCAGCGTTCCCTCCTGGCTTCCCACCGACAATTCCATAAGATTCAAGGTATAGAGGCCTGGTGATGCTTTCACGATCTTGCGTTTGATCTTCGGCCACTCTTCCATGACCCGCGTCATGTCAGCTGAAGCCTTTCGCTTGGGGGCCGGCGCTCCTTGCGTGTTTTTGGCCATGGGCATTACCTTAGGTTTTGGCATATCCAAAGGCTTGGCATCCTCCGGCATCACTCCATCCTTAATGACAGAGATCGTACCGTCCTGCAGCTTTTTCTCTACAGTGGAAATGCGGGCTTCCAGAGCCGCGTCGCCTGCTTCGGACGCCATGCGGCACAGGCAGATGACCTCTACCTCCAGCAGCACCCGCTTTTCATTCGCGTATTTCATGCGGCTTTCCAGATCTGTCAGACGCTCGATGAACCAGGTCAGCTGTTCAGCTGTTAAGCGCCTGGCCTGTTCCATGTATTGATCCGCCTCTTCCTCACCCAGTTCCAGCATGATCTGGCCCTGCCGCCCCATAGCCTTCATCATAAGCACGGTGCGCAGATGACTGATCAGCCCGGTCGTGAAAGAAGAAACATCCCGGCCGGCCATAAAGGTCTCGCCGATGATGGACAACGCGTCCGTGGTGCGGCGGGCGGCCAATGCGTCTGTAAGGCGGAAATAGTCCTCCGCTCCGGCCGTTCCCAATGTATCCAGCACCTTGGCCAGCGTGATCTCCTCATCCACGTAGAAGGAGATGCACTGTTCCAGGATACTTAAAGCATCCCGCATGCCGCCATCTGCCGCCCGGGCAATATAGCGCAGCGCGTCATCCGTAATACGGATCTGCTCCGACTCCGCGATCTCTTTAAGGTGTCCGAAGATCTCGGAAGCGGTGAACCGCTTGAAATCATACCGCTGACACCTGGATACGATGGTGGGCAGCACCTTGTGCGGTTCCGTGGTAGCCAGGATGAAAATGACATGTTCCGGCGGCTCTTCCAGCGTTTTCAGCAAAGCATTGAAGGCGCCTTGTGACAGCATATGCACTTCATCGATGATATAGACACGGTATTTGCCCTTGGCCGGAGTATACCGCACCTCATCCCGGATCTCTCGGATGTTGTCCACCCCATTGTTGGACGCCGCGTCGATCTCGATCAGATTGAAGCCGGATTCCGATTCCCGGCACATCTCACACTCATTGCACGGATTGCCATTGACCGGGTGAAGGCAGTTGACCGCCCGGGCAAAGATCTTGGCCATAGAAGTCTTGCCGGTTCCACGCGTCCCGCAGAACAGATATGCGTGCCCGACCCGGTTGTACAGGATCTGATTGCGCAGCGCGGTCACGACCGCTTCTTGCCCTACGATCTCATCGAATGTCTGTGACCGCCATTTGCGGTACAAAGCCATGTATGCCAAATGATCCCGCTCCTTTCTGTTTATAAGAAAGGCGTAAGCCATCTTGCTTACGCCATAATAGTCGAACTTCGCGCATCCACCTTTGATCGTTGCCAACAGACGTTACCGTAGTTGCGGACTCAGACCAGGCACCCTCGCGGCACTTGATGCGATCTGCTTAGTGCTGCTTCCTCTCAGACCTGACACGGTTCACAGGACACCAACGCGCAAGACCTGATCCTCAACGCCCCCTCGTACGGGCAGACTCCACCAACGCGGACCGGGGGTGGATATCACCTCTGCTATGGCGGATTGCAGATACAGGGCACCGCCGCCTCCCCGGCTGCGCGAAGCTATTATAGTATAGCTTTTTTGCGGTTTATTGTCAAGCCATCATCGGTTTTGATCTATAAGATATTCTTATCGATTTCCCTCAAAATTCGAATTGATGCTTTCTTTATTCTACTATATACTAAAATCAAACAGTGAGAAAGGACGGATCGGTCCTGGACAGCTCGCCGGCCAAGATCCGCGCTTCTGTAGAAAGCAGTCTGAAGCGTCTTAACACAGACTATATCGACCTGTATTACCAGCACCGTATCGACCCGAAGGTCGAGCCGGAAGTGGTAGCCGAGACCATGGGCCAGCTGGGCCATCCGCTTCGCAGCCAGCCTGGAAGGCATCATTACCGTTTTAAGCGGCATGAGCACCTTAGAGCAGATGGAAGACAACATCAGCTACATGCGCAACTTCCAGCCGCTCACGGAGGAGGAAAAAGAAGTCATCCGGAAAGCCACTGATGCCATCGCCTCTGTGGACAGCATCAAATGCACCGGCTGCCGCTACTGCGTGGAAGGATGTCCCATGAGCATTCCGATCCCGAACATCTTTTCCGCCCGCAACCGCCAGCTGATGTACAACGACATCCAGGGTGCCAAAAACATGTATGGCTGGCAGACCAGCGGCAAGGGCAAAGCTTCCGACTGCCTACAGTGCGGACAATGTGAAGCAGCCTGCCCGCAGCACCTGCCCATCATCGAATTGCTGCAGGAGTGCGCAGCGAATCTGGAATAATAGAAAAAGGCCGGCACTAAACCGGTCTTTTTTAGCATTCATAAATCTGCACGATTATCGAATTCTTTCCCTATCATAAACGATATTGCCAAACCGCCCGTCCTTGCGTTCCATAAACCCTTCTC
>ONBQ01000163.1 GCA_900316145.1 uncultured Eubacteriales bacterium | reverse complement strand
GACCCAGCCGGAGAAGATCACCGAGATCGTGAAAGCGATCACAGAAGCGGTGTCTCTGCCAGTGTCCGTTAAGATCCGCAAGGGCTTCTACAAGGATGAGAATACAGCGGTCCGTTCTGCCCTGGCCGCGGAAAAGGGCGGGGCTTCCTCTGTCGCGGTCCACGCCCGAACAACTGCTCAAATGTACAGCGGACAGGCGGATTGGTCCGTGATCCGGGAAGTGAAAGAGGCTGTCTCGATCCCGGTCATCGGAAACGGTGACATTACGGATGAAGACAAAGCACTGGCCATGCTGGAGCAGACCGGATGTGACGGCGTCATGGTCGGCCGGGCCAGCCGAGGGGATCCATGGATCTTTGCCCGCATTCAAAGCAAGCTGTCAGGCAAACAGGTGCAGCCGCAGCCTACAGCGGAGGAAAGGATCCGGATGGCGATCCGCCATGCCCACATGATCTGTGAAGATAAAGGGGAGTATACGGGCATTTTGCAAATGCGTTCCCATGTGATCTGGTATGTAAGAGGGTATAAGGGATCGACCCGGATGAGAGTCCGTCTGCAGCAGGTCAAGACCCTTCACGAAATGGAGGAACTGCTGCTGGATTATCTGGCTGCGATAGGCTAAAAGCCGCTTATTCAGCGCACTTTACGCCTTAAAAAGATTGACAACAACCAGTCAAAAGCGTATAATAGCGAAAGTCTATTCCAAAATAAGGAGTCTGAGATCATGAGTGAGAATAACAAGGTTCTGCTTACGTATGAGCGTATGCAGCAGATGGAAAAAGAACTGAACGAACTGAAAACGACGACCCGTAAAGAAGTCGCCCAGAAAATAAAAGAAGCCCGCGCGCAGGGTGACCTGTCCGAGAACGCTGAGTATGATGCCGCCAAAGAGCAGCAGGGTGAGATCGAGACCCGCATCGCAGAGCTCGAAAAGCTTCTGCGCAACGCGGAGATCATCGATGAAGATGTACTGAACAATGACGAGATCCAGCTTGGCAACCGCGTCAAACTGTACGATATCGAATTTGAAGAAGAGATCGAATACACCATCGTCGGCTCCACAGAAGCCAACCCCATGGAAGGCCGCATCTCTAATGAATCCCCGGTCGGCCAGGCTCTGCTTGGTGCCACCGTCGGCCAGACTGTTGATGTCAACACGCCGAACGGCATCTGCCAGTACAAGGTGCTGGAGATCATGACAAACTGATAAAGGAACGATATACATGAGCGAACAGAACAACCAGAATTCCGTTGATAACCGCGACCTGCTGCAGATCCGCCGTGACAAGCTGGCTGAGCTGCAGGCTATGGGCCGCGATCCTTACCTGGAGACCCGCTTTGATGTGACCCATCACAGCCAGGAGATCCGGGACCACTTTGCAGAGCTGGAGGGCCAGATGGTCTCCATCGCCGGCCGCCTTATGAGCAAGCGCGTCATGGGTAAGGCCTCCTTCGCCCACATCCAGGACATGCAGGGCCAGATCCAGGCCTACGTCCGCCGCGATGAGCTGGGGGATGATGAATACGCCTTCTTCAAGCGCCATCATGACATCGGCGATATCGTCGGTGTAGAGGGTGAAGTTTTCATGACCCAGAAGGGCGAGATCTCCATCAAAGCCCACAAGGTTACCCTGCTTTCCAAGAGCCTGCAGATCCTGCCGGAGAAGTTCCACGGCCTGACCGATAAGGAACTGAAGTACCGTCAGCGCTATGTAGACCTGATCATGAACCCCGAAGTCAAGGACACCTTCGTCAAGCGCAGCCAGATCCTGAAGGAGATCCGCGCTTACCTGGACAGCCGTGACTTCCTGGAAGTCGACACCCCCATCCTCACTCCGTTTGAGATCGGCGCGTCGGCCCGCCCGTTCTTCACCCATCACAATACTCTGAACATGGACATGGTCCTGCGCATCGAGACCGAGTTGTACTTAAAGCGGCTCATCGTCGGCGGAATGGAGCGCGTTTATGAGGTAGGCCGTATCTTCCGCAACGAAGGCATGGATCTGACCCATAATCCGGAGTTCACCTCCATCGAGCTGTATCAGGCCTTCACCAACCTGCAGGGCATGATGGACCTGGTCGAAGAAATGATGAAGACCGTGACCCAGAAGGTCTGCGGCTCCCTCGTCATTCCTTACATGGATCATCAGATCGATATCGGCCACTGGGAGCGCCTGACCATGAAGGAAGCGGTCAAGAAGTACAGCGGCGTCGATTTCGACGACTGGAAGACCGATGAAGACGCTATTGCCTGCGCCAAGGAGCACAACGTAGAGCTTCCGGAAGTGCCCAGCCGCGGCGCCATCCTGGCCGAATTCTTCGATGCTTTCGTCGAAGAGCACCTCATCCAGCCTACCTTCATCTACGACTACCCGGTGGAGATCAGCCCGCTGGCCAAGCGCAAGCCGGATGATCCGGAATTCACCGAGCGTTTCGAATATTTCATCAACGCCACCGAATTCGGTAATGCCTTCACCGAACTGAACAACCCCATCGACCAGCGCGAACGCTTCGAAAAGCAGGTCGCCGATCGTAAGGCGCTCGATTCCAACTCCAAGGCGCAGGTCGACTATGACTTCATCAACGCTCTTGAATATGGTATGCCGCCTACGGGAGGCCTTGGCTTCGGCTTTGACCGCCTCGTCATGCTGCTGACCAACAACTCCAGCATCCGCGACGTTCTGCTCTTCCCACAAATGAAGCCGCTGCCCCAAAATAAGCAGGATTCTGCTGAAGAAGCTGCAGAAACCGCTCCGGAAGTGCCGGCTGAAGAAGTACCTGTACAGACTGAGCCGACCTTGACAGCACCTGCCGAACCGATCGATTTCAGCAAGGTCGAGATCGAGCCTCTGTTCACCGATTTCGTCGATTTTGAGACATTCTCCAAGTCCGATTTTCGTGCTGTGAAGGTTCTGGAATGTGAGGCTGTACCGAAGTCCAAGAAGCTTCTGAAGTTCACTCTGGACGACGGAAGTGGCGAAAACAGG
>ONBQ01000162.1 GCA_900316145.1 uncultured Eubacteriales bacterium | reverse complement strand
TTACACGTTTTACGTGTAAGCGAGGAACAGAGGGCTATGCCCGCATGTGAAAAACCACCCGCTAAGCGGGTGGATGCTTTTTTTTTGTTGTCCTCGCTTGACTTCCTGAAGGGATGATTTTGGGACTTCTGATTTTATATAATGGTATCATAAAGTAAAAATGTCGCATGGAAAGAGACCATATCAGCTTAAGAAGATGATAAGATAGGACTGTAAAGGAGGCTAAAATCATGACGATCCTTGAAGCAAAAAAGATCCGGAATCAATACTATAACCTGACCAATCCTTCGGAGGATGAATTCTTTCTGTATTCGGAAGCTATGAATTACCTGATCCGTGAAAAGAAGGATCCTGATGATATGGTCGCTCTCGGGAGCATGTATTATGAGCGGAAACAGTTTGATCTGGCTTTGAAATACTATGAGATGGCAGCTGAATATGGAAACCTTTATGCCATTTCTAATCTGGGTTATGTCTGGTATTATGGCCGGACCGGAGAAAGAGATTATGAAAAGGCATTCCACTATTTCTCAAAAGCTATGGAGATGGGGAACCTGATCGCGACATATAAAGTTGCTGACATGTATAAAAACGGGTATTATGTAGAGAAAGATTATGAAAAATATAAGACCATGATAGAGGACTTGTATCCTAAGGTCCGAAATGCCAGAAGGCTGAATGAGCCTCTGCCGGAAGTCTTCACAAGGCTGGCGAGGATCCGCACGGAAGAAGGAAAACCGCAAGAAGCCCTCGAGCTTTATGATGTTGCCAGGGACTTTTTGGCGCAGCGGATCAGTTTTGATCCTTTCTTTGGAGATCTGAACATCATGAAATGGATGATCGGTGACATTTACAAACTGAGGCCGTTTGATCCGGATATCATGGATCTGTACGACCTGTATTACGTTCTGTTGAAGCCCAATATCGTTCATTTTGTTTATGAGAATAAGAAGTATGAGATCAAGTCCTTGATCGAGGAGGATGCCTGTGTGATCAGGTTTATGGATCGTTGGTACCGTATGGTGGATGATTTCTTCCGTAAGGCGGAGCTGGGTGGAGACCATCTGACAACGATCTATGAGAGCTTGTATGATTTTGAGGTGCCGACATGGAATTGATGAAGATCGAAAATTCCCGGTATTCGGAATATGAAGATCTGTTGCTTGAAAGGGATCAGCTGGAAAAAGAAGCGAATTCTATCTGGATCGCTTATGTTCAAGAATTCGGGCAGCTGATCACGGAGATTTTCGAAGAGAAGATCGAATGCATCAAACGTAAGAAGACGATCTCGTTCTATCAGAAGGCGAAGAATCAGGGGAATGACTTGAATACAGCAGAGCTCCAGATCTACCTGAAGCGAGAAATGGCGGCGTATGAAGCCCATCTGGACCGCATGCTGCTGGAGAATGAGGCAGCTGGCAGAGCAGAGATATCTTCGCCTTATGAAGTGCACAGATCGAAAGCTCTGTACAGAAGGTTCGCCAAGCTTCTTCATCCGGATACACATCCACAGGTCTATCAGAATGAGACGTTGATGGAATTGTGGCAAAGAACAGTGGAAGCTTACGGCAGAAATGATGTGAGAGCGCTTACCGAAATAGAAGTCCTTGCGAGGAGGGCGTTGAAAGAGGCTCCCAATGAAGAAATCGTGCTGCCGGATCTTGATAGAAGGATCGAAGCAGTCAAAACTGATATCCAGAACATCATTACAACAGAACCCTATACTTACCAGGAGCTGCTTGATGATGAAGAAAAAACAGCCAATTTCCTGCAGGAGTTGAAGGAAGAACTGGAGTCGTATCAGCGGTACAGAGCCCGCTTGGATGCCATGATAGAGGATTTGTTTCAGGAAGGAGGATTAAGGATCTTATGGGGAACGAACTGATCACCGGCAAGTCAGGAGATCTGATATCGGTCATTGGAAAGAAGGAGATCGGTGAGATCCTTCAGCCTTTGATCCAGGAGATCCATCTCTTTGATACCTACATCGCGGGAACGACCTATCTGGAGGATCCTTCCGTTTTAGAAGACATCAAAACGGGTGACAGGCTGTCTCTGCAACGAGAGGATAACAAATTTGATGAACATGCAATCGTGGTTCTCAATTCAGAAAAGAAGAAGCTTGGATACATCCCAGAGAAGGATAATCTGATCTTTTCAAGGCTAATGGATGCAGGAAAAACTCTTTGTGCTAAAATCGACAAAATCACGCAAAAAGGCAGTTTCACACAGATCAGCATAGGCATATATCTGATCGATTTTTAACAGGAGAATGGATATGTTTAAATTCGATCCGCAGCACAGAAGACACGTGGAAGGATGGAATATCGTCTATTATGACGCGGAAGATGGCATAGGCCTGACCGCGGATGAGTACATAGAGGTGGGTTTCGATTTTCAGATAAACGATATGTATGAACAAGCGATTCGCGCCTATCAAAGGGCGATCGATCTGGGTTCTAAGAAAGCAATGACCTCGCTCGGGCTTTTATACGAGATCCTGGAAAGATATGAAGAGGCATATCGATGTTTCCTTGAAGCTGCTTTATATGACGAATATGGAGCGGTGCGCCACTTGGCTCGTTTTTACAAAGACGGGATCTATGTGGATGAAAACGAGAAAAAGTCACAGCAGCTGAAAGACTATGCCAAAGACATCCGAACAATCAACCACTAAAAAAGCTGGCCGGCGCATAACCGACCAGTTTTTATTTTTTTGAGATTTAGCCCTCGAAACCCTTATATTTCTTCCACAGGAACATGTAGTAATACACGGTCAGGACCAGGAAGGCGACCAGCCAGCCGACAGGCCAGGCGAACCAGAGGGTCTGGTAGCGAAAGGCGCGGGACAGCAGAAAGGCGGCAGCGATCTTGGAGACCAGTTCGGTCAGGCTGCCGGCCATGGGGATCACCACTTCGCCCATGCCGCGCATGGTGTTCAGGTAGATCTGCATGCCGCAGCTGAGCAGGTAGAAGGGGGCGACGGTCTTGAAGAAGGTGACGGCGACGTTGATGGTCTCGGTCTCGTCTCCGGAAATGAAGAGGCGCACCAGGTAGCTTCCGCCGAAGTAAAGGGCTAGGCCGAAGACGACGCTGACGACGATGCCGATGGTCCAGGCGGAGCGTACGCCCTCGCGCACGCGGTGCAGCTTTCCGGCGCCGGTGTTCTGGCCGGCGAAGGTGGAGGCCGCGTTGCCCACAGAAAGGACGCTGGACAGGGCCAGCTGGTCCAGTTTGTTGGCGGCGGTGTAGCCGGCGACGACGGTCGTGCCATAGCCGTTGATCAGGCTCTGGATGAAGACCGCGCCAAGGGAGGTGAAGAGATTGCTGGCAGCGACAGGCATGCCGTATTTCAAGATATCCAGGATGATCCTTCCGTGAAAGCGCACGTTGACGCGGCGGCACCAGTATTGTTCATTTTTGTTCCGAATCACGAGAATGCAATATACGGCGGAAACGATCTGGGAGATGCCTGTTGCCAGGGCCACGCCGGCCACATCCCAATGGAAGGCCAGTACGAAGAGAAGGTCCAGCAGGATATTCAGAACGCTGGAAATGATCAGGGCGTTGAGCGGGGTGCGGCTGTCGCCGGCCGAGCGCAGAATGTTGGAAAACATGTTGTAGGCGATCGGGCCGATGCAGGTGGCGAAGTTATAGACAAGATAGGTCCGGGCGTCTTTGAGGATATCGGCCGGGGTTTTCAAGAGCTTGAGCACCGGTTCGGCGAAAGAAATGCCAAAAACCATGAGGGCCAGGGCCAGAGTGACCGCGATCAAAAAGGCCGATCCGACGATGTTGCGGACTCTTTCGGTGTCGCCCGCGCCGACGGAACGGGCCGTTGTGATGGCGATACCCATGGTAAAGCCGATGATCACAACGATCATAACGCTCAGGACCGGCATGGTCGCGCCGATGGCGGCGAAGGGGCCTTTGCCGACAAAGCGTCCGATGATGATGGAATCCGCCATGCTGTAGAGCTGCTGGACGATGTTGCCGATCAGCATCGGAAGGACAAAGGCGCTCAATAGTTTCAGCGGATTTCCCTGGGTCAGATCTTTGGATTTTGAAGAACTCATATAATGTTACATACTCCTATTCTCTGGTCTGCAGGGCGCCTTTTACGACAGCTTGCAGACCCACTGGTTTCCTTCTTTGACGTAGCCCATTTTTTGCAGATACTTGGCGTGCTTTTCGGTCACATTGCCGGTGGAGGTCAGCTCATGGACGCCCTGCTGGAGAAGGGTTTTGTGCAGATAGTAGCCAACAGAGCAGTCTCTGTAAGCCGGGGCGGAGTAGTCGGTCTCGACCTCCAGCCGGTCACCGGACTGCTGGCCTATCATGACGCCGACGGGCACGCCTTCGCGGGATACGACAAAGGCGGTCAGCGGGGTTTCGTGTTCGGGCTGATAAGCGGGGCAGTGCTGCTTGATATCTGCCTCATAATTGTTCAGAAAATGCTGCAGCAGGACGTCAGAGGTGTTGGTGCGCACCAGATCAAAGGTCTCCTCCTGCTTGCCCTTGGAAAGCTTCACCAGGTTGATCAGGTTGATCACGATGAGGAAAGCGTTCAGCAAAGCCAGGGGCAGCGCTCCGCACAAAACGGCATAGGTGCCGGAAATGATGCTGCCGATCAGGTTGAACAGGCGGAGCTTGACGATGGAAGACATCAGCATGGAAACAACGACCAGGGCGGACCCGATATAACCTACGATTTCAAGTATCATGGTATCTCCTTTTTATTCCGCAAGACGTAGTCAGGACGACAGATCTATTATATACAATGAATGGGAGAAAAACAACCTTGCCCGGATCTTATTGAAAACTTTTATGATTTACGATAAAATATGAAAAAACCTGCAACCGACACCCCTTCTCGATCGTTATATAGGCAGATGCGAGAAAGGAGGAGCCGACATGGACACGATACGGCGTCTCATATGTCGGGCAGTGGAAACATTCCCCATTGACGAAAAGCGCAAAAATCGCTTGCTGAAAAAGATCATACAAGAAAGGAGATGGCTGCATGAAAGAACAGATCGAAAGAGCTAAGCACGGCGACCAGGAAGCCCTTTCTGCCTTGTATGAGCAGACATACAACGAAGTTTACTACACGGTCAAGTCCATGATCAAAGAGGAGGATATGGTATTTGACATCCTGCAGGATACCTATATCAAGGCCTTCGCCCACCTGGACACCTTTCAGGGGGAGCGGTTCGGAGCGTGGGTGCGCCAGATCGCAGCCAACACCGCCCGGGATCATCTGAAGAAGAAACGGCCGCTTTTGTTCAGTGAACTAAGTGATGAAGGCGAAACGCCGGTAGAAGAGCTGATCGAGGATGAGCATCCCGACCATCTTCCGGAGCAGGTGATCGACCAGGAGGAAACGACACGCCTGGTGCGGGAGATCCTCGACGACCTGCCGGAGGACCAACGCGCCGCGATCGGCATGTATTACTGGGAGGAGATGTCCGTCAAGGAGATCGCCCAGGCTATGGGAGCGACGGAAAACGCGGTCAAGAGCCGCCTGCTGTATGGCCGGCGCAAGATCGAAAAGAAGGTCCTGGAGCTGGAGAAACGAGGCACGAAGCTCTACGGCCTGGCGCCGATCCCGTTCCTGCTGTGGCTTTTGCGGGGACAGGGCGAGGTCGTGCCCAATGGACAGATCTTTCAAAATGTTATGGCCGCCTCCTCGGAAAAAACCCTGGGAGCCGCCGCGGCCGGTGTAGCTGCGAAAACAGCAGCGGGCTTTTCAGGAGCCAAGATCGCCCTGATCACGGTGCTCAGTGTCGTGATCCTGGGGGCAGGAACTTTCAGCGCCGTACATCTGTTAAACCAGAAGGAGCCCGAAGAAACGCCTGTGGTGCAGGAGCAGGCCCCGACACATGAACTTCCGGCGGCGGAGAAGCCTTCCCATGACTTGCCTCAGCAGGAGAGCGAGCAGGCGCCGCGGGTCGAGAAGCCGGAAAAACCGGAGAAAGAAGAGTCGACAGAGTCGCAGGCAGCACCGGATATCGAAGCGGAGGAAAGCAACGCTGAAGTGGCCCCTTCCGGTGATTGGGCCGCGCAGGAAGAGGCCGCAGGCCGCATCGTCCTGACGGGCTATATCGATACCTATGATTATGATGAAACCGTGGAATTGCAGGATTTTCCGGATTATAATGGCTGGAACAGCCAACTGTACCGGATCATCACGCTGGACACCCCGATCACGTTGACCGCTCAGGCGGTCGATGGGCTGCAGACCGGTACGGTAAGGCTGATCCTGGTCAATGATGCGGGGATCCCGTCCAGCTATGATGGCGGGCCTATTACCTTCAGCATCTCCACGGATACGCTTTGGTGGCCGAGTGATACGCGCATGCCGGTGGGCCAGCCGGGTACAAAAGATGTGCATGTGATGGAACCTTGAAATGCTTGAGTGAGGAGTAATACAATGAAACGTGTAACGCAATTGATCTTGGCTTTGACGATCCTGGTCATGATGTTTGCCGGCTGCGGCAAGAAGCCCGCGGCGGAGGAATCTTCCTCTGCGCCTGAGTCCGTGGCGGAAGAAAGCAGCGAAGAAGAGTCCGAGGAAGTTCCGACGCACGAGACTCCGAAAGAAGAGTCCTCAGTCCAGGAAGAAGAAAGCGAAGAGTCCAAACCCCAGAAGCCGGATAAACCCGAGAAAGAAGAATCTTCTGAGCAGCCGGAACAGGGCATAGAGACAGAGAAGACGGAGAGCGAAGTGGACGCGGCCTCCCTTGAGATCCAGGGCGGCAGCATGCTGGCCAGCGCCAAAAGCGTCTTAGTGAATAAGCACTACGTGCTCCACTTTACCGAGGATACAGCGTGGTTCTCTTTTACCACCGGACCGGAGCAGGGGGCTCAGTATCATGTCACCCTGGAGAACCTGAGCCGGGAGAGCAAGAACGTCAGTGCCTACATGTATGAACAGGAGAACGTGGCCATAATGCCCACGACGCGTAACAATGATTACAGTCCTTTACATTCCGCTCCGGCTCCTTTCGCCATCGCAAGTCCGGACGGCATGAAAAACAGCGGTATGGTGGATACACTCAAACCCGATACCACCTATTACCTTTGGCTGACAGGCGGCGGTAGCGATGGAGCTGACCTGCTTCTGAATGTTTCTTCCCCTTCCATGGACACCCCGAAGGAAGAGATCACGGTCGAGTCAGAAGGCGGTTTCAGCCGGTATCTGATGGATCAGCTGTCCATCGCCCAGGGTACCACCCAGACCGCGGCCGTCAGCGTGCCGCTGGATACGACAGTCCTGAAGCCGGCCGTACCCGGCGCCAACTTCTACGCCTTCACCACGACGGCGCAGGAAGGCGTGCCGTATTACGTTACGCTCGTAAACCGAACAGTCGGACAGGGAGACGTGGACGCCTGGCTGATCGATCTGTACGGCGATCCGGTCGATCCGGTGGAGCGGAACAATGATTATAACATGTATTCCGTTAATACCCCCATTTGCGTGGCCAAGGCGGGCGGCACAGCCAACACAGGCATGGTCAACAACCTGAAACCTTCCACCACCTACTGCATATACATTCCCTCCGATGAGGAACAAAGCTTTGGCCTGCGCATTACCACCGACCTGGAGGAAAGCACTGCCTTCCCGACCAACAGCCGCTTTGCTTCCGCCAAGAAGCCTTTGGGCGAGGACGACACCTATTACGCCGGCACCAACCAGATGGCCGCGACGATGGTCCGTCCCAATATCCGCTACTATGGCACGTTAGGGGAAGGCAATGACTGGATCTCCTTCACCACCGGCCCTGACGCGGCCACTCCCTACACCATCACAGCGCAGCACCTGACGGCAGAGGCTGTCAACGGCATCCATGTCGTCATCGTCGATGAGTTTGGCCAGGCGCTCACTCCGACGGAGCGGGATAATACCTATGACGCCTATGCAATAGATACCCCGATCGCCTATCCGCAGCCGGGCGGGGAAGAGAACTCCGGCATGATCGATACCCTGGCGCCGGAAACGACCTACTACCTCCGCATATCCGGCGATGAGGGTTCAGACTACATGATCCTGATCGGCGAACCGGAAAAGACCGTGGAGGAAGAGCCGGCCGAGGAGGAAGCGATCTTCAGCGTCCCCTTTGAGTTAAACGAGACGCAGGTGCGCTTCGTGGCCAACCAGGCCATCTTCCTGGACGAAGCGGCGGCCAAAGAAGCCCTCGCCCCCGTGGCAGAGGTCCTGCTCCAACACCCCGGCCACCCCGTCCTCCTGGCCGGCACGACCGCCGAAGTCGGCTCGCAGGAAGAATGCGCGGCTCTTTCCGGCCAGCGCGCCGCTGCCGTAAAAGACCTTCTGGTCCAGGAATTTGACGTGCCGGAAGACCAGTTGCTGACCGCCGGCCTGGGTTATAAAGAAGACCCCTTCGTCCGCGGCACTGACTGGGATGCCAATGGCAACTTCGTCGAGACCGAAGCGGCCAAGAACCGCCGCGTCATCGTGATCGATGCCGAAAGCGAAGCCGCAAAGAAGATCCTGGAGTAAAAAACAAGACCCAGCCGAACGGCCGGGGCGCGTAAGACAGTTTTACAGTTTTCTGGAAATGGCATGATCTTCGGGTCATGCCATTTCCTGTGTCATCAGTTCACTCAGCGGGATGAACCCGATTAGATCATAGCAGATATGGATGCTCTGACGGCGTTTTCCGCTGCTTTTATCAGGTGCCCCGACAAAAATCGCCTTTATCAGTTCATGAGCTGCGTACGGCGTTAATTCCGTCAGTTCTGCGTACTTTCTGACCTTCTGAATAAACTGTTTGAGATTCTGGTTCTGCTGTTCCTGTGTTTCGATTTCCTGCCGTAAGGCTTCCACTTCAGCCTTTAGATCTTGCTGCTCATCCTCGTAGGCGCTGCTCATCATAGTGAAACGCTCGTCACTTATCCGGGAAGCCGTATTGTCCTCATAGAGACGCATGAACAGCCGGTCAAGCTCCTGAATCCGCTTTTCATCCTTTTCCAGTTGTTTCCGCTTTACCCGAAGGGCCTCTTTGTTCTCAGCCTGTAGCCTGGACTCCATGAGTGACCTGAAATGACTTTCATAGTGGCCTACATACCAAATGACTTCTTTGACATGCTCCCAAACCATTTGTTCAAGAACGACTGCCCGGATGAAATGGGCAGAACAATTATCTTTGTACTTTCGGTAAGTCGAACAAACGAAATGATCCTGTCGTTCCTCGTAATAGCTGGTGGTACAGTAGTACATCCTGGATTTGCAGTCCGCATAATAGATCAAGCCGGCAAACATATGGGATTTGCCCGTCTTAGATCGGTGGTGCCGCTGTGATCGTATCTCCTGGACTTTCTCAAACACTTCCGGAGCAATGATCGCTGGTTGGGTGTTGTAGAAGATCGTCTGCTTTTCCACCGGATTCTCGGGATCTTTGATATATCCAAAGGGCGGATTAGTCGTAAGGTGTTCTCCACGTTCACCCTTAGCCTTGTTAACCGCACGGATCTTCCGGTTGGTATCTCTGGCATAAAACTCGTTGAACCACATCCGGCTTGTTGGGAGTTTCCCAAACCCTAATAATCGCACGAGTGTGAGCTGCGCATTTTTGCAAAATGCTGTCGACTCTTAACTCAATCTTAATTTCATAGTGGTATCCCTTAATGCCATCTTTGCAGCTCACGCTATACAATGTGCTCACAGTATTCAAAGGGAGGCAGAATATGGTAATTCGTTTTTTAGGAAAGAAACTATCTTCCTTTCAAATTATCATCTTTGGATTTTTGGGATTAATCCTGATTGGAACAGCTCTGCTGATGCTTCCCTTTGCAGTAAAGGAGGGCAGCAGAGCGTCACTCGAGGATGCGCTGTTCACATCTACATCTGCCGTGTGCGTTACCGGATTGGTCGTGAGGGATACCGCCTCATACTGGTCCGGGTTTGGTCAGGCTGTGATTCTGATCCTGATCCAAATCGGAGGTCTGGGTGTCGTGTCCGTTGCAGCATTCATAGCAATGCTTTCTGGAAGAAAGATTTCTCTGCTGCAGCGCAGTATGCTTCAGGATAGTATCTCAGCCCATCAAATCGGCGGGATCGTAAAAATGACAGGTTTTGTCTTTAAGATCGCACTGGTTGCCGAGCTTTCCGGCACACT
>ONBQ01000195.1 GCA_900316145.1 uncultured Eubacteriales bacterium | reverse complement strand
TACCTGGGCAAAAAGGGCAGTGTGACGGAACTCATGAAGGGTCTGAAGGACTTAAGCGGGGAAGACAAGAAAGAAGCCGGTCAGAAGATCAACCGTTTTAAGCAGGAAGTGCAGAACTTTATTCAGGAGCGTTCCCGTCAGCTGGAAGAAGCGCGTCAGGAAGCCCGTTTAAAGAGCGACAAGCGCTATGATATTTCCCTGCCGGTCGATATCCATCAGGGTACGCTGCATCCCATCACCCTGGTCCAGCGTGAGTTGGAAGAGATCTTCAAGAGCATGGGCTTTACCATTGAAGATTATAAAGAAGTCGTGACCGAATATGAATGCTTTGAGGCGGTCAACATCCCAAAGTATCATCCCGCGCGTGATATGCAGGATACCTATTATCTGGAAAACGGCCAGGTCCTGAAGACCCACACATCGGCCGCGCAGAACGCGATCCTGCGCAAGTACGGTGTCAACACCCGTGCTATCTTCCCGGGCCGCTGCTTCCGTAATGAAGCGTTGGATGCCAGCCATGAGAACACCTTCTTCCAGATGGAAGGTATCATGGTCGGTGAAGATATCTCCATCTCCAACCTCATCTATTTCATGAAGACCATGTTGTCCGAAGTTTTCGGCAAGCCGATCACCGTCCGCCTTCGTCCGGGTTTCTTCCCCTTCGTTGAACCGGGCTTCGAGCTGGATATCCAGTGCCACGTCTGCGGAGGTACGGGCTGCCCGACCTGCAAGCAGAGCGGCTGGATCGAACTGTGCCCCTGCGGCATGATCCATCCCAACGTACTGGAAATGGCCGGCATCGACAGTGAAAAGTATTCCGGCTTCGCGTTTGGCTTGGGCCTGACCCGTCTGGCAATGATGAAGTATGGCATCAAGGATATCCGTGTTCTGAACTCCGGCAGCCTGAAGGCTCTGGAACAGTTCCGCGTAAGATAAGGTTTTTGAATAGATAAGGAGAGCAACATGTTATTATCAATGAACTGGATCCAGGATTTCGTAGACCTGTCCGGTCTGGACCTGGATGAGCTGATCCATAAATTTACATTGGGTACCGCGGAAGTAGAAGAAGTTTATCATATCGGCGCGGATCTCAAAGACGTCGTGGTCGGACAGATCCTGTCCTGCGAGCCGCATCCGGAATCCAAAAAGCTGCATATTCTGAAGGTCGATGCCGGAGACGGTGTCTATGAAGTGGTCTGCGGCGCGCCGAACGTAGCAGTAGGACAGAAGGTGCCCTATGTTAAAGAAGGCGGACATGCCGGCGGCATGGATATCTCTGCCCGCCCGCTGGCCGGTGTGATGAGCCACGGCATGTGCTGCGGCGAGGACGAGATCCTTGTCAGCGATGACCATTCCGGTCTGATGATCCTGCCGGAGGATACTCCGGTCGGCATGGATATCAAAGACCTCTATGAGATCGAAGATACCGTATTTGAAGTCGATAACAAATCCCTGACCAACCGCCCGGACCTGTGGGGACACTATGGCATCGCCCGTGAGTTTGCCGCCTTGGCGGACCGCGAGCTTAAGCCCTTCGACAAGGTTTCCGTTGAGCAGTTCAAGGACCTTCCGCAGGTCAAGGTCGAGATCGAAAATGAAGAGCACTGCCTGCGGTATTCCTGCATGGCGATCGAGAACGTGACCGAGAACGTAAGCCCGGTCAACATGCGCATCCGTCTGTACCGTTGCGGCATGCGGGCCATCAATCTGCTGGCCGATCTGACCAACTATATCATGCTGGAGCTGGGTCAGCCGATGCATGCCTTTGATTACAAGCGCGTGTCCGAGATCGAAGTCGGCAACATGCCGGAGACCTTCACTTTCGAGACGCTGGATGGCAAAGAGCGTACCATTCAGCCGGAGACTTTGATGATCAAATCTGCCGGCGTTCCGGTGGCCATTGCCGGTATCATGGGCGGTTATGAGAGTGAGATCGAGGATGACACCAACAGCTTTCTGCTGGAAAGCGCCAACTTCGACGCGGTCAGCATCCGCAAATCCTCCATCGCGATCGGACTGCGTACCGACGCCTCCATGCGCTATGAGAAGACCCTGGATCCGGAAATGACCGTTCCGGCTATCGAGCGTTATCTGTATCTGCTGCTTCAGATCGATCCGAACGTACGCGTCATCAGCTCTTTAAGCGAAAAGTATCCGAAGCATTATCCGCCAATCTCTGTTTCCTTCGATAAGGCCTATGTGGATCGTTACACCGGTATCGATATCTCCGAAGAGCGGATCGAAAAGACCTTGAAAGCCCTCGGGTTCGGCGTGGAGAAAGAAGATGGCGTTTATACCGTACAGGTCCCGACCTGGCGCGCCACCAAGGATATCAGCATCAAAGCAGATATCATCGAAGAGATCACCCGTATCTATGGTTATGACAACTTTGAGGTCAAGACAGCCACCTGCGCCGTCGCGCCGAAGCTGCAGGATCCGCGTCATGAGCTGACCCATAAGCTGAAGGATACCCTGGCAGATCATTTCGCGGCGCATGAAGTGCATACCTACATCTGGAATGACGCGAAGAGACTGAAGGATATCGGTCTGGAGGCCGAGGGCGTGCTGCGCCTGGCCAACTCCGTATCGCCGGATATCGAACTGATCCGCGCAAGCCTGGTTCCGAGCCTGCTTACGGTCATCGACCGCAACCGTGGTTACGCGCCGTCCTTCAACATCTTTGAAATGGCCAGTGTTGTTCCGGGTCTTACGGAAGAGGGACTGGCCGATGAGCATAAGGTCCTGGGCGTCGTATTCTATGGCCGCAAGGCGGAAGAGGAGAAGCTGTTCTTCTCTGCCAAGATCCTGCTGGAGACCATCGCGCAGACCATGCACAACCGCTCCTTCACCTATGAAGCAGTCACAGAGCCTGCCAGCTGGATGCATCCGTACAACAGCTACTCTGTCCTGCGTGACGGAGAGAAGATGGGCGTGATGGGCGTGGTCCATCCGAAGGTCATGGATAAGATCGACAAGAAGGGTGCAGCCGTAGCGGTAGAACTGGATATGGGCCTTCTGAGCCAGCTGAAGATCACGCTGCCGGCCTTCCGTGAGCCGAGCCGTTTCCCGAGCATCACCGGAGACCTCAGCTATATCGTTCCGACAGATACCCGTTATCAGACCTTTATCAACATGATCGATGAACTGAACCTGGAGCATCTGGAAAGCGTCCAGCTGATCGATATCTATCAGGATCCGTCCTGGACCGATAAGATGAGCGTGACCATCCGCTTTACCTTCACTTCCATGGAGCGTACCCTGGAAGCCCAGGAGGTTTCCGCCTGCATGGATCAGCTTGTCGCGGCCGGTCAGAAGATCGGAGCCGAGGTCAAACAGGCCTGATCTCCTGCGTTGGTAAGATAAACACAGAACAAAACAAGACCGTCAGACGAGCGTCTGGCGGTTTTTTTGTGGAAAAAGCGGATGCGTGTTGCAAAATGTTACTGTTCAGCAATATGGCCTGGTGCTGAATAGTGACATAAAAATCATTAAATATTCATTAAATAGTTGCCAGTTGGCGTTTTTTTTAGTAAAATAGATGAAAACAGAACTGTTTATTATGAACGGGGAGATACAGGTTTCATGAAAAAGAACTATAGAAGCTGGATCGCCGTGATCCTTGTTTTCGTGATCGTAGCCGGCTGCAGTATTTACGGCTTTCGGTGGATCAACAAACGGGAGGGGGATCTGGTTCCTTCCAATCGGACGCTGGGCATCGATTTTTCCGTCTATGTCGGCGTAGACAAGGAATTCGTAGATTCAGCGCTGGAACGTGAGGATGTCACATACATGGACTTGACCGGAGCCGATGAAAAGGCGCGCGGCATCAGCCGTTACGCGGTCCATGAGCAGATCCAGGGCCTGAACTTTGCCACTACGTTGTATTTTGCCACCAAGGTGCAGACGCTCAAATCAGAAGAAGAGGAGGAGTCCTCTTCCTCCAGCAGTCTGATCCCGGATATCAAGCTGAAGGATCAGAAAAGCACCACCCGCACCATTTGTACCGGGTATGAAAAGATCTGGACCGGCACGTCCGGGGAACTGGATGCGGCTCAAAAGGAAGCGGTCAATACCATCTATCAGGCGCTCGTTAAGAAGTACGGCGTCCTGAAAAAAGACAATGGCGCTACCTATGCGTATGACACAGCGAACGCGGCCTATCCTGTGACGGAACTGCCGGAGGCTATGCAGCAGCCGTTCAAGGACAATGATATTACCAATGAGGTCTTCGGATCCTTTACAGGTGTCTGGGTCAAGACCATCAACAAATCCAGTCTTATGGATGACGGTGTGATCTTCTCCTGGGGCAAGGATCCGGAAAGCGGCAATATGACCATTCGTATCGCGCAGTATACTTCAGAGGACTTCCCTTATGCGTCCAATGAGGAGGAAGAAGACTGATCGTAAGGAAGTGAGACCATGACAGGCAATAAGAAAAAGTATCGTTGGATCAAGCTGGCCATCATACTGGTCTTCTTGTTGTGTCTGGGAGGCGCGGCCCTGCGCTTTCTGCCGTTCCCCTGGTACGTACATGAGGAATTACCTATGGCCTATTTCCAGTCCGCGGACGATGTTGACTATGAGACCGGTCTCATGGAAGTCAACGGCTGGATGCTGTGCTATCTGTTCAAGCCGGATCGCTTCTACGGAACGGTGGAAACGATCATGGAAAAGGCGACCTTTGGCCACAGGGAATACAAAGCGAAGATGACAATCACTTTTGATAAGGAACCTGTTCCGGATCAGAAGCTGGCTAAGGGCTGGCGCTACGTACATATCGATAAGATCGATTGTGACGGAGATATCCAGTCTTTCATAAACTACTGGTATGATGAGAACCGCTCCCCGATCATCAAGGGACGGTTCAAAGGAGTCGTGCTGCAGCAGACCTACAGCCGTTCCACCGGCGACCTGCTGCATGAGCTTTGTGTATGTCCGGGCACATCCGCCTGGACCGGTCAGAAAACATGGGAGGACTTTTTAAAGGAAAACCCATCTTATCCGGTATTGCCTTTGGAATAGTTTTACCCTGAGAGGAAAGGAGATATATCTCATGAGCAAACAAGTGATCATCAGTATCGGACGTGAGTTCGGAAGCGGCGGACATTATATTGCCGAAAAACTGGCTGAGCGTCTGGGAATCGAACTGCTGGACAAGAACCTGGTCGAGCGAGTGGCCGAGGAGAAGGGCTATTCGCAGGAAGCGATCCGTCAGTTTGATGAGAAAGGCACCAGCATTCTCTTTTCCCGCAATATCAATGGCTATACCAGCTCAGCATCTGAGAACATTGCCCAGGCGCAGTTTGAAGTGCTTCGCAAGGATGCCGCGGAAGGCATGAGCTTCGTAGTCGTCGGCCGCTGCGCGGAGGACGTGCTCTATGATCAGCCGGCCTTGATCAGCATCTTCATCCGTGGCGAACAGGATGTGAAGAAACAGCGCATCATGGAGAAGTATGAGCTGTCTGAGGACAAAGCCCTGGCCTTGATGAAAAAGATGGACCGTGAGCGCAAGTTCTATCACAACTACTACTGCCGCAATAAGTGGGGCGATTCGCGTGGCTATGATCTGACCATCAACAGCTCTCTGCTGGGACTGGACGGAACGGTCGATGTGATCGAGGCTATCGTAAGAGCCAGACAATAAAGAAAGGATCCTTAAAACATGATCAACTACAAAAAAGTGACGGGTACCTTTGACCTCACAGGTCAGGGCGCCATCGTAGTGGGCGGAGCCGGCGGTATCGGAGAAGCGACCGCGGAAATGTACGCGCGCAAAGGCGCGAAGGTCGCCATCGTAGACTGCAAGGATACCTGCGGAGAGATCGCGGACCGTATCGCGAAGGAATTCGGCGTACAGACCATTGGCGTAAAGTGTGACGTAACCGATCAGAAAAGCGTAGACGATATGGTGCAGGCCGTTGTTGAGGCTTTCGGAGAAGTTACCGTACTGGCTGCCATGCCCGGATTCGTTGATCTTTATCGCGCTACCGATATCGAGATCAGCACCATTGAAAAGCACCTGAACATCAACGCGGTCGGCGTATTCCGTGTTTGCCAGGCGGTCGCCAACCAGATGATCAAGCAGGGCAAAGGCGGCAAGATCGTCTGCGTCACTTCCCAGGCTGATTTCATCGCCATCAACAAGCATGTCGGCTATACCATGAGCAAGGCCGCACTGGTCGGTATGATCAAGGTCTGCGCGCTGGAGTGGGCAGAATATGGCATCAATGTGAACGGTGTCGCGCCTACGGTCGTTAACACCTACATGGGTGAGAAGGCCTGGCAGGGCAAGGTCAAGACGGATATGATCGAAAAGATCCCCGCTCATCGCTTCGCTGAGACCGATGAGATCGCGGCGGCTGTCCTTTTCCTGTCTTGTGATGAGGCCAATATGATCACGGGCGAAGACCTTGTCGTCGATGGAGGCTTCACGATCTATTGATCTTTGTGTGAGAAAAGTCAAAAAAAAGAGACTGCCGGAAGGCGGTCTCTTTTTGGCATGGGACAGACCAGGAAGGCTAATGTGGAAGAGTTCGTTCCTCAGTCCGAAAAAGAATATAATCGATACTGACACCATATAAGTCGGCCAATTTCAAGAGGATCGGTATAGGAGGAACGCGGTCTCCGGTCTCGAACCGGGACAGCGCGTCTTGACTTATACCGGTCTTTTTTTGCAGATCCAGCTGGGTGAGTCCGGATTCTCTCCTGAGTTCGCGCAGACGGGTCTTCATTCTTCTTTATTATTCTCCATGTGATCCAGCGCGTACTCGCAGCATTGCGTCACGATGGCGCTGAAGGATGTATTTCTCGCTTTCATGATTTCTTCGATCCGATGGATCAGATCATCCGGCAGCCGGATCGTCTTATTGGACGATTCTTTTTTTCCTTTAGGATAGAAGGGTTCCATTTATCAATCACCTCGCGTTCCATCATATACGAAAATGTGATGTAAAGATATAACTAAAAATATACTATTAAAATATGATATAAATAGTATAAAATTAAATACAAAGAAACTCCGGGAGAAAAAGAGATCGGCAGCCTGTGTTTTATCTCAGACATCACAGGGTGGTCCCAAGCCGCTTTTCTTTGGAAAAAAGGCTTGATTTGGTGGAAAGTTGCTTTACATCCCTTTTGGTTTGTGCTAAGATAAAGAAAAATCAACCAAATACAACATTCTATACCACATTGACGAATCTTTCAGCAAGGAGGTAACATCATGAGTGAAGTGAAGAAGCAGGCGTATCTGGCATTTGATTATGGCGCGTCATCCGGGCGTTTGATGCTCTGCACCTATGACGGTGAGAGGATCGATATGCAGGAGATCCACCGGTTCCCGAATGATCCGGTGTGGATGGCGGGCCATTTTTATTGGGATTTTCCCCGTCTGTTCCATGAAATGAAGCAAGGCCTGAAAAAGGTCGCGAAGCTGGATGTAGAGATCGCCGGTATCGGCATCGACACCTGGGGCGTCGACTATGGTTTCCTGGACGCGGATGGACGCCTTATCTCCAATCCTTTCTGCTATCGTGATCCAAAGAACGATCAGGGCATGCGTGAGATGGATCAGGTCCATGACTTCGCGGAATTCTACAAGATCGCCGGTCTGCAGAAGATGGATTTCAACACCGCCTATCAGTTGTACTATGATGTAAAACACCGTCCGTACATCATCGACGCGGCCGAGACCTTCCTGTTCATGCCGGACCTGTTCGCCTATATGCTGACGGGTGAGAAGGTCTGTGAGTATACCATCGCTTCTACATCTCAGCTGCTGGATGCCCGCAAGAGAGACTGGTCTGAAGAGATCATGGACATGGTGGGCGTACCGAGACGCCTGTTCCCGAAACTGGTCACGCCCGGCACGGTCATCGGAACGCTTACGGAGCAGGTGCAGGAAGAGACCGGCCTTGGCCCGATCCCGGTCATCGCGGTCGGCTGCCACGATACCGCCTCCGCGGTCTGCGGCGCCCCCATCGAATCCGAAAACAGTGTCTTCATGAGCAGTGGTACCTGGTCCCTGATCGGTATGGAGATCCAGGAGCCCATCATCAATGAAACATCGCTTGCCTACAATTTCACCAATGAGGGCGGTGTAGAGCATACCATCCGCTTCCTGAAAAACATCACGGGCCTCTGGATCATCCAGAACCTGAAGAAGAAGTGGAATGAGACCATGCCGGAGATCGGCTATCCTGAGATCATTGCCGCGGCCAAGGAAGCCGAACGGAAAGACTTCATGATCGATCCGGATGATCCTCGCTTCT
Source organism: uncultured Eubacteriales bacterium (assembly GCA_900316145.1). GTDB lineage: Bacteria > Bacillota > Clostridia > Lachnospirales > Bianqueaceae > RUG159. The sequence continues at coordinate 17,005 of ONBQ01000195.1, read as the reverse complement.
CCGCACCGATGGATATGGTCAAAGAAGTGGTCGGTTATTGCGAAGAGCATGGACAGGGCAAGCCGGAGACCATCGGTGAGATCGCCATTGCCGCGTATAACGGCCTGGGTGAGAAGTACCGTCAGAATGTCGAAGCCATAGAGACCATGACCGGCAAGACAGTCGATGTGATCAACATGGTGGGCGGCGGCACGCAGGATAAATTCCTGTGCCAGATGACCGCGACCCGGACCGGAAAGAAAGTTCTGGCCGGCCCCATCGAAGCGGCTGTCGTAGGTTCAGTCCTGATGCAGATGAAAGCGACCGGAAACCTTCAGTCTCTGGAGGAAGGCAGAAAGATCGTCAAAAAATCCTTCCCCATCGAGGTCTTTGAAGCCTGAGCTTAGAAAAGGAGCATTTCAATGTTAGCCATAGATCGTCGTAATGAGATCCTGGAGAAGGTCCAGCGGGACGGCAGCGTCCGCGTAACGGAACTCAGCCAGCGTTTCGATGTTACGGAAGAAACGATCCGCCGTGACCTGGAGAAACTGGAAGCCGAAGGGCGCATCACGCGCACCTACGGAGGGGCGGTCCTGAATAAAGGGACCAAGGAAGACCTCTCCATCAATATTCGAGAAACATTCAATCAGGAAGACAAGAACCGCATCGCCCGCAAGGTCGTGGAACTGATCAATGACGGTGATTCGATCATGCTGGATGCCAGCACCACCACGATGTATGTGGCCCGCCATCTGAAGAACAAGAGCGGGATCACGGTCATCACCAATTCCCTGCGCGTGCCCATGGAAATGGCCGGCAACACGGAAGCCGAAGTCATCGTGGCCGGCGGTACGTTCCGTCCCAATTCTCTGTCCATGATCGGCAACCGCACCGCGGATATGCTGGATGGTTACTATGTGGACAAAGCCATCCTGGGCTGCAAGAGCTTCGATCCGCTCACCGGCACCTATGAACCGCATGAAATGGAAGCGGAGATCAAGAAAAAAATGTGTGCCAACGCGGATACCTTGATCCTGGCTGTGGATCATTCGAAGTTCAACCAGAAGTCCTTCATCCGGACCATTGCCATTTCGGATATCGATATCGTAGTCACGGATAATAAGCTCCCGGAAGAGACGGAAGAAGTGTTAAGAAAGCAAAATATTTCTCTATATTATGCTTAGTTTGTATTGACTTTTGTTTGGTATAGTTGTAGAATGAACAAAAACAAACATAATCCCAAAAAATCTAACCAATAAACATTTAGGAGGAAAGATTATGGCAGGCGAGTATGAGATCAAAAAACAGATTCTCGATGTAGGACGTCGAATCTACAACCGCGGTATGGTAGCCGCCAATGACGGTAATATCAGTGTAAAGCTCAATGACAATGAGTTTCTTTGCACGCCGACAGGCGTATCCAAGGGCTTCATGACCATGGATATGATCTGCAAGGTCGATGCGGACGGCAATGTCATCCATGCCAATGGCCCGTTCAAACCCTCATCCGAGATCAAGATGCACATGCGTGTGTATAAGCTGCGTCCCGATGTGAAGAGCGTTGTACATGCTCATCCTATGTATGCCACCAGCTATGCCATCGCGGGTATTCCGTTGACGGCTCCCATCATGCCGGAGGCTGTTATCGCGCTGGGCTGCGTTCCGATCGCACCCTACGGAACCCCGTCCACCATGGAGATCCCGGACGCGGTCGAGCCGTTCCTGCAGCATTATGATGCGGTCCTTCTGGAGAACCATGGCGCGCTGTCTTATTCTGATTCTTTGATGGCGGCATACTACAAGATGGAATCTCTGGAATTCTATGCCAAGCTTATGTTCCTGTCCACGCAGCTGGGCGGCCCGAAGAAGCTCAATGATGAGCAGGTCAAAGCTCTGTATGAGCTGCGCCGCAAGATGGGTCTGACCGGAAAGCATCCGGCGGATCTGTGCCAGAAGATCAATGGCGTAGGCTGTGGCTGCCATAGCTGTGATAGCGGCTGCAACGGTGGTTCCTGCTCTACGGGCAAGGCTGACGCTTCCAGCGATCTGGTCGCTGAAGTGACCAAGCGCATCCTGGCTGAGCTGGGCAAATAATCATCATTCATAAGAAATCATTTCTAAGATAAGGCAGGTGAGGCAATTGACAGATTCTGCGCTGTATACGAAGACCGGCGATGCCGGGCAGACCTATCTGGGTACCGGGCGCAGAGTGCCTAAGACCAACGGCAGTCTGGAGGTCCTGGGCAATATCGATGAGCTTTCCAGCGCCATCGGTCTGGCCAAAGCCTCCCTTCCCTCATCTGAAATCTCTTTGTCAGAAGAACTGTCGCAGGTACAGGAGCAGCTCCTTCGTCTTAAGGAGGATCTTCAGTCCTTCGGTGTGCAGCATGCGCTGAAGCCGGAAGATGTGGATCATCTGGAACACTGGATCGATGCATACGCGCCTTGTGCCACAGCGAAAGACCCGAAGCAGATCCCCGGAAAGACTAAGGTCTCGGCCTCGCTGGATATGGCAAGAAGCGTTGCCCGCCGCATGGAGCGGTCTCTGGGCAAGGCCGGCCTGCCCAATGCCTTGCATCAAAGATATGCCAACCGCCTGTCAGATTATTTCTACGCGGCGGCCCGGTATATGGAAGTGAAAACGGATCTTTCCCCTTCCGGCACGATCGAGGTACAGGAGGACGGACCGCACAGGCAAAAGAAGCTCACGCTCAAGCTTGCGAAAGCCCTTCTGGAATCGGTAGAGATGGTCGCCAAAGATCGTGGCCTTCGTCTGGTGATGGCTGCCTGTGATGAGGCCGGACGGCCCATCGCCGTGCATGTCATGGATGACGCCTTCATCGCCAGTTTCGATATTGCCGTCAATAAGGCCTGGACAGCCGTTGCGCTGAAGATGCCGACCAAGGATCTGGTCGAGCTTTGCAAGCCCGGCGGCAGTCTGTACGGCCTGCAGTTTACCAATGATGGCAAGGTCGTGATCTTCGGAGGCGGGGTACCGCTCAAAGATGAAAACGGTGTGATCATCGGCGGGTTCGGTGTCAGTGGTTCGACCGCTGAGATCGATACCAAGATGGGGGACATCGGAGAAGAAATATTCAAACAGTTATATCAGGAGGGACGTGTCCAGTGGTAAGCGCGACACGATGCCTCGCAGGTTAGGAGGGATACTTTGGCCATTACAGAAAAGGAACTTCAAGAGATCGTCCGTCAAGTCATTTCTGAGATGCAGGGCTTAAAGCCCGCTCAGCAGGAAGAGACCGGAGTGTTCGATACGATGGAAGAAGCCATCGCCGCGGCCGCCCGCGCACAGCAGGAGATCCGCAGAATGCCTCTTGAATTCCGGGAAAAGATCATTTCCAGCATTCGTAAAAGTACATTAGAGAACCTGCGTACCTATGCGGAGTTCGGTGTATCCGAAACGGGTATGGGCAATGTAGGTCATAAGATCATCAAACATCAGCTGGTGGCAGAGAAAACACCGGGTACCGAGGATCTGACTACGATCGCGTGGTCCGGTGACAGAGGCCTGACATTGGTCGAGCAGGGGCCGTTCGGCGTCATCGGCGCGATCACCCCTTGCACCAACCCCAGTGAGACCGTTATCTGCAACACCATCGGCATGGTGGCAGCCGGCAACACGGTCGTCTTCAATCCGCATCCGGCGGCCATTGGCGTATCCTGCTACGCCGTCAGCAAGATCAATGAAGCATCCATGGCGGTCGGCGGTCCGGCCAACATCTGCACCACCGTCAAGAAGCCGACATTGGAGACCGCGGATGTCATGTTTAAGAGCCCGACCATTCCGCTTCTGGTCGCGACCGGCGGCCCCGGCGTGGTCACAGCGGTCCTTTCGACCGGCAAGCGCGGCATCGGCGCCGGCGCGGGCAACCCGCCTGTTGTCGTCGATGAAACGGCGGATATCGAAAACGCGGCGATCAGTATCATCAACGGCGCCACCTTGGATAACAACCTGCCCTGCATCGCGGAGAAGGAAGTTGTCGTAGTTGACAGCGTGGCCGATCATCTGATCGATGCCATGGAGCGCAACGGCGCCTATAAACTGACCGATCCGGCCAAGATCCAGCAGCTGGCCGAGATGGTCGTCATCCCCAACAAGAAGGGTAAGATGCAGGTCTCCCGTGACTGGGTCGGCCGTGACGCGTACAAGTTCCTCAACGCCATCGGAATCGATGCGGATCCTTCCGTCAAGTGCATCATCTTCGAGGCGGAGGAAAACCACATTCTGGTGCAGACCGAGCTTATGATGCCGATCCTGGGCATCGTCCGGGCCAAGAATGCGGATGAGGCCATGGAAATGGGCGTACGCCTGGAGCATGGCAACCGCCATTCCGCCCACATGCATTCCAAGAATGTAGATCGTCTGACCCGCTTCGGACAGATGGTCGATACCGCGATCTTCGTAAAGAACGGTCCGTCTTACGCGGCTTTGGGCTACGGCGGAGAAGGATTCCCGACCTTTACGATCGCCAGCCGTACCGGTGAAGGCCTGACCTCGGCCAAGACCTTTACCAAATCCAGACGTTGTGTAATGACGGATGCCCTGTGCATTCGATAGTCTATAGAAAGGAAGTATATCACAAAATGGATATTTCAAGAGAGAACGTTGAGCAGATCGTCGCGAAAGTGCTCGCGGAGATGGGCAAGACTTCCGGCGGAAGCTTTGCCTCCCAGGCCTGTTCGGCTTCTGTTCCGGCCTTTGATATTCCTAAGAAGGCCCGCGTCGCCATGCTGACCCAGCTGCGCCGTATCGAGGTCAAGGAGTATGACATTCCGGAGATCGGCGATGATGAGATGCTGGTCCATGTTGAAGGCGCCGGCGTCTGCGGTACCGACGTTCATGAATATAAAAATGATCCGTTCGGCCTGATCCCGGTCGTGCTGGGCCATGAAGGAACCGGCCAGATCGTAAAGATGGGCAAGAACGTGACCCAGGATACCACCGGCAAGCCGCTGCATGTGGGTGACCGCATCGTAACCTGCACCATCCCCTGCAAAAAGTGCGACAACTGCCTGAACATGAGCGATCGTGACAATCTGTGCGAGAACTCCGGTATCTATGGCCTTATGCCGGAAGATGATCATTATCACTTCAATGGATGGTTCGGTGAGTACATCATCATCCGTCCCGGCTCCACCTTCTTCAAGGTCAACGATATGAGCCTGAAGCTCCGTATGCTGATCGAGCCGGCCGCCGTTGTTGTACACGCGGTCGAGCGCGCGAAGAAGACCGGCCTCATTTCCTTCAACTCCAATGTTCTGATCCAGGGCGTAGGCCCCATCGGCATGATGTTGCTGGCCGTTGTCCGGACCATGGGCGTTGAGAATATCACGGTCGTCGATGGCGATGAGAAGCGCCTGCAGACCGCCAAGAAGTTCGGCGCGAAATACACCGTCAACTTCAAGAACTACAAGGATCTGGATGAGCAGATCCGCCGCATCAAGGAGATCACCGGCGGCCGCGGAGCGGACTTCGCGTTCCAGTGCACAGGCGTTCCTTCCGCAGCGGCTAATGTTTGGAAATTCGTCAAGCGCGGCGGCGGCCTTTGCGAAGTCGGTTTCTTCGTAGACAACGGCTCTTGCTCCATCAACCCGCACTTTGATATCTGCAACAAGGAGATCACCCTGGTTGGTTCCTGGACCTACAACGTCCGCGAATATCCGACCACGATCGAGTTCCTCAAGCGCGCCATCGGCATCGGCCTTCCGATCGAAGAGATGGTCACCCATCAGTTCGGTCTGGATGAGATGAACGAAGCTATGGACACCAACATGAAGCAGTTGGGTCTGAAGGTCGCGTACGTCAACAAGAACTTTTAATCAACGTAAAGTCAGGAGTCAGAAGGTATGAGAGAAGCGGTAGGAATGCTCGAAGTCTTCGGGTTCGCTTGTGCCATGGTAGCAGCTGACGCAGGCTGCAAGGCCGGCAATGTGTACATCGAAGCGATCGATAAAAACAAACCCGCGAACGCGGACAGTCTGCCCGTTCCGCTTCTGGTCTGTGTTAAGTTCCGGGGCAGTGTGGCAGATGTGGAAGCCGCCATGGAAGCTGCTGAGAAAGCGGCTCTGGCCATGACCGGCATCTATTCCAAGCATATCATCCCCGGCCCGGAGGAGGAGACCGAGGGGATGCTTCAGATCAGCTGCATCGGCAAAGCGGTCCCAAAGGGACAGGCCCCGACGAAAGATCGCTTCTGATCAAAAGTATTGCGTGGTCAGGTAAAATCCATTATAATGGATCAAGTATAAGGAGGTTACTATGCAGGAAGCATTAGGAATGATCGAGACCAGAGGTCTGGTAGCTGCCATCGAAGCGGCTGATGCCATGGTCAAGGCAGCGGATGTCGTGCTCATCGGTACCGAGAAAATCGGTTCCGGTCTGGTATCTGTCATGGTCCGCGGTGATGTCGCGGCGGTCAAGTCCGCTACGGAAGTCGGAGCGCAAAACGCGTCCCGTCTGGGTGAGCTGGTCGCGGTCCATGTTATCCCGCGTCCGCACAAGGATGTGGAGCAGATCCTGCCTTCCCTCGACTAAATCTTACAGTAAAGGAAACGCAACATGCAGGCAATCGGATTATTTGAGATTCGGGGCAACGTTCCGGCTGTCGTCGCGGTAGACGCGATGTGCAAGGCGGCGAACGTCAAGTTCCTGACCTGGGAGCAGAAGCTCGGCGGGTGGCTGGTCACGATCGTGATCCAGGGTGAAGTATCCGCGGTACAGGCAGCAATCGAAGCGGCGAACCGCACGGCGATCAACAAGGTTGCTGCGTCCGCGGTCATTGCCAACCCTCATCCGGAGGTCATGCATCAGATCGAGATCAGTAAAGATCGTCACAAATTCAACTTCTGAGGCTAAAGGCCGGAAAGTTGAAAAGTGCTTACAGCGCAGCGCTTTTAGCGCAGTATTGCTTAGGGAACAATGTCTTCCAAGACAACAAATAATATGAAATTTCATAAGGAGGAAATATCATGGAAGCTTTAGGTATGATTGAGACAAGAGGTCTGGTAGCAGCTATCGAAGCCGCTGATGCTATGGTCAAGGCTGCGAACGTCGTTCTGATCGGCACCGAGAAGATCGGTTCCGGACTGGTATCTGTTATGATCCGCGGTGATGTCGGTGCTGTTAAGGCCGCTACCGAGGCTGGTGCCAATGCTGCGCAGAGCCTGGGCGAGATCATTGCCGTTCATGTCATTCCGCGTCCGCACGCAGACGTCGAGAAGATCCTTCCGACTCTGGACTAAGTCTGATCTAAACCATGCCATCCCAGCTTTCTGGCTGGGAATCATGGAAGGTCTTCAGGAGCCGTTCCTGAAGATCGTCCATGGTTCATATCCGCAACGAATGATGGAAGGAAAGGTATACGTTCATGGATAACGAAAAAATGATCAACGATGTCGTATCTCTGATCGTAGAGAGACTCAAAGGTCAGGAAGTCATCCCTGCTTCAGATAAAAAAGTCAAGGTCGGTGTTTCGGCCCGCCATGTCCATTTAAGCCGTGAAGATATGGACGTTCTTTTCGGCAAGGGTTCAGAGCTGACCCCGTTCAAGGATCTTATGGGCGGTCAGTTCGCGGCCAAGGAAACGGTCACCATCATCGGCCTGAAGCTGCGCGCTATCGAGAATGTGCGTGTATTGGGACCTCTGCGCAAGCAGACCCAGGTCGAAGTATCCGCCACGGATTGCATTCGCCTGGGCGTCAAAGCCCCTGTCCGCCTGTCCGGTGATCTGGCCGGTTCTGCGCCTGTCATCATCATCGGCCCGAAAGGCGCCGTATCATTAAAAGAAGGCTGCATCGTAGCGCTTCGTCATATCCACATGTCGCCGGCAGATGCCGCGGCCTATGGTGTGAAGGATAAACAGGTCGTACGGGTACAGATGGGCGGCGCGCGCGGCGGCTATCTGGATAATGTCCCGGTGCGTGTAGACCCCAGTTTCACAACGGAAATGCACATCGACACGGATGAAGCGAATGCCCTCGGGATCCACAACGGCATGGAACTGACTATCGTAGTATAAGGAGTATCCCGCATTATGTTATTAGCAAAAGTCATCGGAACGGTCGTAGCGACCCGCAAGAATCAGAATCTTGTCGGAAGCAAGTTCCTGATCGTAGAAACCATAGAAGAGATGAAAGACGGTGGACGCCGCCTGGTCGCGGTCGATCAGGCCGGAGCCGGTATCGGGGAACTGGTATTGGTTGCTCTTGGCAGCGCGGCCCGTCAGGAACCCGGTGCGGAGAATTCTTCCATCGATGCCGCTATCGTCGGTATCGTGGATAATCCGGATGAGATCTATATCAGATAGGTGAGTCAATATGGAAAACAATGAACTTCGTGCCTTAGGCATGCTGGAACTCAAATCCATTGCCAGAGGCTTTACCTGCGCGGATGCTGTCGTTAAGACAGCCGATGTCGAACTGGTCTATGCCAAGCCCATCTGCCCGGGCAAATTCATCATCCTGATCAAGGGCGGGATCGCCGCGGTGGCGGCCTCTCTGGAAGCCGGCCGTGAGAAGCATGGGGACTATGTCGTCGACAGCTTTCTTCTGGGCAACCCGCATGACCATGTATATGCCGGCCTGACCGATCATTATGAATATCAGGACGTGGCCGCCATGGGCGTGGTGGAAACATGGGCGGTTCCGGCGGCCCTTGTCGCGGCTGACCAAGGCGCGAAAGCAGCCCAGTCGGACGTGGTCAAGGTAGGCCTGGCTCAGCAGCTCGGCGGCAAAGCGTATGTCGTCTTTACCGGCGAGGTAGCGGCCGTGGAAGCATCTGTTGAAGCCGCGGTCAATGACCCGCGGGTCGCGGATAAACTGATCGAGACCACCGTGATCGCGAACCCGGACAAGAAGCTTTGGGAAGCGATCGTATAAGAATAGTAACAGCAAGTATAGCTGCATCCGTTGCAAAAGCGGATGCGGCTTTTTTGATGTCTTGGTATTTTGAAGGTGGGATGTCAAATTGACTTTTCTATCCAAATATGTTATAACTGATCGGTATGTCGGTGCCGGCTAGGATATGCCCGCCCAGCCGGATCAAAAGGGAACGAAGTGAGAATCTTCGACAGTGCCGCTACTGTGTGACAGCCGGCGTGAAATGCTTATGCGAAGGACAGGCATGAGCCTCTTTCCCGTCTATAAAACAAGCTGTCAGAGTCAGATACCTGCCGGTATACAATCGTTCTTAGGAAAGGAGAAAGAAAATGAAGAACAAGCTTCTGGTGCTTCTTCTGGCTGCCCTTATGGTCGTGTCCATGTTCAGCGGATGCAGCAAGAAAGAAGAGGCTAAAAACGACAGTTCTGCGAGCACAGAATTGCCGAAACAGGACCGCAGCGGAAATGATATTACCGTACCGGCTGAGGTCAAGACCATTGTATCCATGGCACCGTCCACGACGGAATTTCTGATCGACCTGGGTCTTGGAGACAAGATCGTTGGTGTCGACAGCTATTCCCAGATGAGCTATGCCGCCGCGCTGAAATCCGATGTCGCCGTATTCGACATGATGGCGCCGGACAATGAGGCCATTGCCGCGCTTTCACCGGACATCGTGTTCACGACCGGAATGAGTGCCGCAGGTGGTGAAGATGTTTTCGCTTCCCTGAAGGAAGCGGGCGTGTGCGTGGCGGATATTCCAAGCAGCACATCCGTGAAAGAGATCGAAAATGACCTGATCTTCATCGGGACCTGTGTTGGCAAAGCAGCCGAGACCGATGTGATCATTGCCGCGATGGAAGAGACCATCGGCGAGATCAAAAAGCAGGCGGAAGGCATTTCTGAAAAGAAGACCGTTCTGTATGAAATGTCCACGCCGACCGCGGACTATCCGACGATCTATTCCGCGGGCAAAGATACCTATATCGACGAGCTGCTTTCGATCGCCGGCCTGACCAGCGTAACGGCTGACCAGGATTCCTGGGTCGGCTTAAGCGAAGAGGCCTGCATCGAGATGGACCCGGATATCATCCTGACAACGGATACCTATACGCCGGATGTCGTGAACGTCCTGCTGGGCCTTGAAGGCTGGGAGAACGTGAAAGCCGTAGCCAATGGCGACGTATACCTGCTGGCGAATTCCGATGCCCTGAACCGTCCGAACCAGCATGTGGTAAGCGCACTGGTGGAGATCGCGAAGACTTGCTATCCGGATGTGTTTGGCGATCTGGCAGATCCTTTTGAAGTTGAAGAAAATGCAGCAGCATAAATATTCGGGACTGCCCATTAGCTTAGGGGTCAGTCTGGGCGTGCTTCTGATCTCATACGGGATCGGGAGTGCGTCCATTTCTATGGGGGACGCGTTTCGGGTCCTTCTGCATAAATTGTTTGGAACACCCTTGCCGCAGACCATCCAGCCGTCGACGGTTTCGATCCTGTGGTCGATCCGCCTGCCGCGCGTGTTGATGGCTTTTTTCGTGGGCGGGGCGCTTTCGGTCAGCGGCGCCGTCATGCAGTCCGTGCTGCAGAATCCGCTGGCGTCTTCTTATACCCTGGGCGTTTCTTCCGGAGCGTCCTTAGGCGCGGCGATCGCCCTGGCTTTTTTAGGCAGCGTTCCCGTACTGGGCCGGTTGTCCATGCCGGTATTCGGCTTCGGATTCGGCGTTCTTACGGTATTTGCCGTGATCGCCATTTCCTCGAGGCTGGACCGCAATGTGCAGAGCAGCACCATCATTCTGTTCGGCATGGTCATTTCCTTGTTCGTAAACGCCTTGCTTACCTTGGTGGAATCCCTCAATCATGAGTATATGCAGCGCATTCTGATGTGGCAGATGGGATCGTTTTCCGGGCGAAGATGGTTCCATGTGCAGATCGTGGCGCCGGCAGCCCTGTTCGGCACCTTCTGCCTGCTATGGTTTCACAGAGAGCTGGATATCCTGTCTTTCGGGGATGAGCAGTCCATGTCATTGGGTGTGGACAGCCGAAAGATCAAGCGTATCCTGCTGGTGTTGGCCTCCCTTATGACCGGGGTCAGTGTGTGCTTTTCCGGCACGATCGGTTTTGTGGACCTGATCACGCCGCATCTGGTCCGGAAGGTCTATGGAGCCTCGCATAAGCGCCTGCTTCCCTTATGTCTTTTGTACGGAGGTTCGTTCATGGTTTTGGCCGATACCGTTGCCAGGACCATCATTTCTCCGCGAGAGATCGCCATCGGCGCTGTAACGGCCCTCATTGGTGCGCCGTTTTTCCTGTGGCTGTATTTCAGAAAGCGTGACTGATATGAGCATACGATTACAGAATATCCATGCGGGATACGGAAAGACGGAAGTGCTGCACGGAATCACTTTTTCCGTGGAAGAAGGAGAGCGGGCAGCGATCTTAGGCGCCAACGGGTCCGGCAAAACGACTCTGCTGCGCGTGATCGCGGGCATCCTTCCGGCGCAGGGGGATGTCTTGCTCCATGGACAAAAGCTTTCCGAGATGAAGAGAAGGCAGGTCGCCTCTCAGGTAGCCATGATGATGCAGGTCTCCCAGACTTATTTTTCCTATACGGTAGAGGAGACCGTTCTCTTAGGCCGCTATGCCCGGACGGAAGGGCGGTTCGGAAAGTGCACGCCTGAGGATCAGGCTGCTGTTGATAAGGCGCTTTCTCTTTGCGGTTTGACGGAACTGAAAGACCGGTCGGTCAGCACGCTCTCCGGCGGACAGCTGCAGAGAGTCTTCCTGGCCCGGACCATGGCCCAGGACACGCCAGTCATTTTGCTCGATGAGCCGACCAATCATCTGGATCTGAAGATCCAGGCGGAACTGATGGGGCATCTTAAGGAATGGTCCAAAGAAAAAGGCCATACGCTCCTGGGGGTCTATCATGATATCAATCTGGCCTTGTCCATGGCCGACCGGTTCATCGTCATGAAAGAGGGAACGATCCTGTATGACGGGGACGAAAAGGCGCTTCTCGAGGGAGACGTGCTGCAGGAGGCCTATGAAATGGATGTGGCCGCCTACATGCGCGACCAATATGAACGATGGAAAACGAAAGGTTTGTAAACTGAAATGACAAGTCATGCCCCGGGGGCGTGACTTTTTTCTTTCCGGTTTCTTATGGACAAAACCTGGCATTTGGGGTAAGATGGAACAAATGAAAAAGAAAGGACCAACAGCATGAAACTATATGTCAATGCCAATGCGGTCAAGTCCGGAAACGGATCCCAGGCCGCCCCTTTTCAAACGATAAATGAAGCCGCCAGGATCGCCCGCCCGGGGGATGAGGTCATCGTAGCGCCAGGTATCTACCGGGAACATGTCGATCCTCAGAATGCAGGTACGGAGGAAGCGCGTATTATCTATCGCTCCGAGGTTCCACGTGCCGCCATCATCACAGGTGCGGAGCCGGCCAAGGGCTGGGAAGTATATGAAGGTACGACCTGGGTGTTAAGAGTGCCCAATGCCTGCTTCAGCGGGGATCGTAACCCTTATACCACGCTGGTTTCCGGAGACTGGTTCATCGCGACCTTTATCGCGCATACCGGAGATGTTTATCTGAACCATAAGTCTTTGTATGAGGTGACGGAACTGGAAAAGGTCCTGCATCCGGAGGTAAACAATGCTTCCTGGGATCGGGATTTCACCGTGTATACATGGTATACTGAGCAGGACGAGGAGAAGGATGAGACCATCATCTATGCCAACTTCCAGGGCAAGGATCCGAATGCTGAGGACGTAGAGATCAGCGTGCGCAAGCATTGCTTCTATCCGATGGAAGAGGGGATCGGCTACATCACCCTGTCCGGATTTACCGTGCGGGAAGCGGCTACGCAGTGGGCCCCGCCAACGGCTTATCAGGAAGGCATGATCGGTCCGCACTGGTCCAAGGGCTGGATCATCGAGGACTGTGAGGTCTATGAATCCAAGTGTTCCGGTATTTCGCTGGGCAAGTATCTGCAGCCGAACAATGACAACAAGTGGCTGCACTGGAAGTACAAGGACGGCACCCAGACGGAGCGTGACTGCATCTTGCAGGCACAGCGTGAAGGCTGGACCAAGGAGCGGATCGGAAGCCATATCATCCGCCGCTGTGAGATCCATGACTGCGGACAGACCGGTATCGTCGGCCATCTGGGCGGCGTTTTCTCCGTCATCGAGGATAACCACATCCACCACATCAACAACAAGCAGAACCTGGCCGGCGCGGAGATCGGCGGCATCAAAATGCACGCGGCCATCGACGTCATCTACCGCCGCAACCATATCCACCACTGCACGAGAGGCCTTTGGCTGGACTGGCAGGCACAGGGCACCCGGGTCACCCAGAATCTTTTCCACGACAATTCGTTGCCCTATGATTACCTGCTGGAAGACCGAACCGCCATGGCCGCGCTGGGCGAGGATATCTTCATTGAAGTCTCCCATGGCCCGACACTGGTGGATAACAACATCCTGCTGTCCGACCGCGCGCTGAAGCTTCCTACACAGGGCGTAGCACTGGTGCATAACCTCATCGCCGGGGCGTTCTCCGCTGTTGGCCACGGCACCGACAACGGCGCGAAGACCCTGTCCTCGCCGCGCTATACCCCGTATCATGTGCCGCACCGCACAGAGGTGAACGGTTTCATGACCTTCCTCCACGGCGACATGCGCTTCTACAACAATATTTTCGTGCAGAAGCCCGTCCGTCCGATCCTGGCCGATATGTGCGCCTATATGAAAGAGCATCCGATGGAATGGGATGACATGAACATCTATACCGGCACGTTCCCCTATGAGGACTATCCGACCTTCAAAGAGTGGGATGCCCAGTTTGAAGGATACTGCGGTATGGGTTCCGAACCGTCTGACCGTTATTACAGCAAGCTTCCTGTTTGGGCGGCCGGCAATGTGTACCTGGACGGCGCCAAGCCCATGTCCAAGGAAAAGGACGCGGTCGTGGATACCGAAGAGCGTACCATCCAGATGGATGTCGATGCGGACGGACGTTTCACCAGCAATCTGAAGAACATCCTGGACAGCCTGCCCGGAGTCTATCCCGACATCATTACGACGGAGACCTTAGGCATGGCTTTTGAGCCGGAAGAGTATTTTGAGAACCCCGATGGTACGCCCATCATCTTTGATCAGGACTACTACGGCAATTCCCGCGGTGCCCATCCGGTCCCAGGCCCGATCGAAAAATAAACCATGACATTTTTGCTTTTTAAACAGATCGTGTCTCTCTTCATCATGATGGGGGCAGGCTTCACCTTGGTCAAGACAAAGCTTGTCCGCGCGGAAGAGAGCCACGTTCTGTCTGTTTTATCGATCTACCTGATCATGCCCTGCACGGTCATCAAGGCTTTTCAGATCGAGGTCACACCGGCCATCCAGAAGGGATTTCTGGTGGCGGTCGCGGCCGCTGTCGTTTCACACCTTTGTCTGCTTCTGGTCGATCAGATCAATAAGAGAGTGCTGCGCCTGAATGCTGTGGAGCGCGATTCCATCATTTATTCCAACGCGGGCAATCTCATCATTCCGCTGGTCACTTCTCTGTTAGGGGAGGAGTGGGTCATCTATGCCAGCGCCTTCATCTGCGTGCAGCTGGTCTTTCTGTGGACGCATGGATACTCTTTGATGAGCGGCCAGGTCAAGATCCAGATCAAGAAGGTCCTGACCAACGTCAACCTGATCGCGGTGGTCTTAGGGTTGTTGATGATGAGCTTTAAGATCCGGCTGCCGGAAGTGGTCGGCAAGGCGGTCTCGAGTATAGCCGGGGCGGTCGGTCCGATCAGCATGATCATGATCGGCATGATCCTGGCATCCGTCGATTTCAAGAGAGTGCTGACGGATAAACGCGTATATCTGACCACGTTCTTAAAGATGATCGTGACGCCGGCCTTGATCCTGCTGGTCATCTGGGCCATGCATCTGTATGATCTGGTGCCGGACGGGCGGACCATTCTTTTGATCAGCTTCCTGGCTGTGATCACCCCCTCCGCGGCGACCGTCACCTCTATGGCCCAGCTGTGCCGAAACCAGCCGGACCATGCCAGCGCCATCAACGCGCTCGGCACGCTGCTTTGTATCGGGACCATGCCTTTGATGGTATGGCTGTTTGAAACTTTGATCTAGGAGAAACCTATGACTTTGGATGAAAAAGCCCGCCTTTCCTGCTATCAGACCATCTCCGTACTGAATGAAGAACACGGTGTTTTTGTGGCGCAGCATACAGAGAACAGGCAGATCTTTGTCAAAAAGATCCTGAGCGTTTATAATCGCAAAGTCTATGAGTATCTGAAAGTCAATCATATTCCGGGTATCCCGTACATCTATGAAGTGTTTGAGAATGACGGAAAGCTGATCGTGATCGAAGAATACATCAAGGGAGAATCCCTGCAGAGCGCGCTGGAGGAGCGGGGCCACCTGACAGAAGAAATGGCCTTGTTCTACTTCCGCCAGCTGTCGATCATCGTGCAGCGTCTGCACAAGGCGGTACCGCCCATCATCCATAGGGACATCAAGCCCTCCAACGTGCTGATGATGGATTCCGGCCAGATCCGCCTGCTGGATATGAACGCGGCCAGACAGCAGACCCCTGGCGCCGGTCAGGACACGCGGATGATCGGTACGGTGGGCTACGCGGCGCCGGAACAATACGGGTTCGCGGCATCAGACGCGAGGACGGATATCTATGCGCTGGGCGTCCTTCTGAATGTGATGCTGACAGGGTGTCTGCCTCAGGAAAAACTGGCGCAAGGACGTTATCAAAGCCTGATCCAGCGGGCTACGCGCCTGGAGCCCGGAGAAAGGTTTCAAAGCATAGCTGATATGCTGCATGCACTGGATGACGGAATCGAAGTGAATGATGAGCCGATCGAACCGGAGGTGCCGGAAAAAGATCGGTTTAAAAACCGCCTTCCGGGCTTTCGGACCGATGAAGCCTATAAGTGGATCTGGCCCATGGCCGGCTACTTGCTGCTCCTGTATGGAGCGCTGCGGATGGAGGTCGAGAACGCGGGTCCCTTGCAAGTATGGCTGAACCGCTTCGTCGTACTGGCGATGATGTTCTCCATCATTCTGTTTTCCGGCAACTATCGCGGCGCGCATCGCCTGTTCGGGGTGGACCGCATCCGCACGAAGAGGAGGAAGATCTGGACCATCGTGGTGATCGATTGCCTCATCGCAATGACCTGGGTGGTCATGCTTCTTACCGTTGAAAAAGCATTCTTTGTCTGAGAAGTCCGATATGATCGAAGAAAAAACGACACAAGCGCTGGAAAAAGTGCTGAAAGATACCAGGCCGCAGCAGGCGGAAGCCTTTCTGCGGGATCATGAAGACCGCATGGTAACGGGAGACCGGCCCTTCGCGGATCACTTCCGTTCCGTACTGAGAAAGAAGAAGATCCGCCAGCAAGAGGTTTTTCTGGCAGCGGATCTGTCGGAAAGCTATGGCTATAAGCTGATCTCAGAAGAAAAACATACGGTCAACCGGGATACGATCCTCAGGCTGTGTCTGGGCGGGCATTTTGAGCTGGGTGAGACCCAACGGGCTCTGAAACTCTATGGCATGGCGCCATTATATTCCCGTGTGCCGCGGGACGCGGTGATCATGATCGCGATCAATGCCGGAACCTATGAGATCGCGGATGTGGATGAACTGCTGATCCAGAACGGACAGACGCCCCTATCCCGAACGGAATGAATTCCCACCGATGTGGTGGCAACATACGCTCCTGAACTTTGCTATAATCAGATCTATATCAAGGGAAGGAGCGTGTTTTTATGAAGAAATGGGGTTGGATCCTGGCCGTTCTTCTGCTTACGGCCTGCAGCGTGCCTACGGCTGTCAAAGAACCATCGGCGGTGCAGACGGGAAGTTCGGAAAGTTCAGAAGAGAGCGCGCCTGAAGAGGAGAGCGTAAAAGAAGAGTCTTCCGAAGAGGATGCATCTGAGCAAGAGGTGAGCGAGTCCGAGCCGGAAGCGGAAGAACCGGCTGAAGAACCGGCAGAAGAATCAGCGGAAGAAGAGAGCAAAGCGGCCCTGCCCGCGGGAGAGGCAGAAATCGAGGAGACGGTCCTGCTGGAGGAATCCGGCATC
>ONBQ01000159.1 GCA_900316145.1 uncultured Eubacteriales bacterium | reverse complement strand
TCATGTACATATGCTGGTAGAAATACCACCGAAGTACAGTGTATCAGAAATCATGGGATACCTGAAAGGAAAAAGTTCACTAATCATCTTCGATCGTCATGCAAATCTGAAGTACAAATACGGGAACAGACATTTCTGGTGCCGGGGATACTATGTAGACACGGTCGGGAAAAATGCGAAAAAGATAGAAGAGTATATCCGCAATCAACTGGCGGAAGACAAACTCAACGATCAAATATCGCTAAAGGAATACACAGACCCGTTTACGGGTGAGCCGTCCAAGAAATAAGAAAAAGGCCGCTTAAGCGGCGATTGGGAAAGAAGTGCGGCTGGCAGCCGCTTCGACGCGCCAACAGGCGCGTGCTGGTAAGAGCCCCTTATAGGGGCTGAACAAACCGCCGGCTTAGCCGGCGGTTATGATTGGTTTTTACTGCTTTTTCATAACGAAAGGTTCACCCGGGGCTAGTGCCAGCACCCGTTCCGGATTTACGACATGGGAGAGAAGATCCTCCGGATCACCATTGAAGGTATTCATGTCGGGGGCATCTACCGTACCCCAGTGGATGCAGATCAAAGTGGCGTTGGGATAGGTGTTGGCCAAGCGAACAGCGCCATCAAAAGTGATATGGAAGACATTATCCGAGAAATCGAACAGGATGACATCGGGTTCCGGCATGTGGAACTGCTCTTCCAGCGGACGGGAATCACCCGGTGTCCAGATCACGCCGTCGGGCGTTTCCAGCCAGAATCCGCAATAATCCTCCTTTTCCCAATGACGATACTGGAATTCCGGGATCACATTCTGCCAGTCATGATCCGCCGGGGTCAGCGTGACCTTTACATCTTTTAAAGCAAAGGTTTCGTGAATGTCATGGCCGGTGCCCGGGATCCCTTCTTCTTCCCGCATGACGGAAGCCACGTACTGCGGCGCATGGTAAGAAGCGCAGACAGGCAGAAGGTCCTTGCAGGTGGGACGGCTGAAGTGATCATTGTCGATATGAGTGATCAGAATGCCGTCCAGAGAAGGAACATTGGCCGGAAGGATGGGGCTTTCAAACAGGGTGTCCATGTCAAAGCCCTCCAGCAGAGGATCGATCATGAGGGTGGTGGAGCGGCTGTTGATAAAGATACCGGCGCTGCCGAGCCAGCGAACAGTGGTATGATCGATCGGAGCAAAGGCTTCTTTTGTGATGGGAATGACGCGGGCAGGCATGGCCTGCCCTTTTTCACTGTATTTCAGATCCATAAGGGTTTCCTCATTTCCAGATGTTATTGACGGGACCGGTGGGGCGGTTCTGCGCCATAACGCCGGCCAGCGCGTGCGGAATGTAAAGCTCTTCCAGGTAGGCGATCTCTTCCGGTGTCAGCTTCAGTTCGACCGCGCCGACCGCGCCATCGATATGATGCGGTTTGGTAGCGCCTACAACAGGAGCGGTGACCTTGCTCAGCAGCCAGGCCAGAGATACTTCGGTCATGGAGACACCGCGCTTTTCCGCAACTTCGGCGACACGTTCAATGATACGGCCGTCAGCTTCGGCTGTCGAATCATATTTGAAGCGGGCGAAGGCATCCATCTCCAGACGCTTGGTCGTCTCACCCGGCTTACGGGACAGGCGGCCGGCGGCCAGGGCACTGTAAGGCGTCATGGCGATGTCGTTGGCATAGCAGAAGGGGGCCATCTCACGCTCTTCCTCCCGGGCGATCAGGTTGTAGTGGCCCTGGATGGAGACAAAGGGTGCCCAGCCGTTTTTCTCTGCCAGCGCGTTGGCCTGCGCCAGCTGCCAGGCATAGCAGTTAGAAACGCCGATGGCGCGCACTTTGCCGGCTTTTACGGCTTCGTTTAAGGCTTCCAGGCTTTCTTCTACCGGAGTGTTGTAATCCCAGCTGTGCATGATATAGAGATCGACATAATCGGTGCCCAGACGCTGAAGTGAATTGTCCAGACACTGGCGGATCCAGTCCTTGCCGGAGATCTGCTCCAGCTGATCCGGGCGCCGGGGGGAGTATTTGGTCGCGATGCGCACTTTGTCCCGGGTCGTCAGTTCGCGGAAAGCGCGGCCGATGAATTCCTCACTGGTGCCGCCGGAGTAGACCATGGCGGTGTCAAAGAAATTGATGCCGTTTTCCAATGCGTAGCGGATGATCTCTTTGGTGCTTTCATAATCCAGCGTCCATTGATGGCCGCCGGGGACCGGAGTTCCGAATCCCATGCATCCGATGCAGATGCGGGAGACTTCTACGTCTGATCTGCCTAACTTAGTGTATTCCATATGTACCTCCTTTTAAAATGTGACTTGACGAGGCAAGTATCTTCGATTACAATGTGATAGTAACATCATAAAGGTTAGAGTATACTCTAAGTCAATACTTGTTTTAGGAGTTTTTTGCTATGAGTAAGATCTTATATACAGTCAAGGATGTAGCGAAGCAGACAGGGATCAGCGCGCACACGCTGCGCTTCTATGATAAAGAAGGCCTGCTTCCCTTTGTGAAAAAGAGCGCGTCCGGCACGCGGCTGTTTTCGGAGGAGGATTTTGATTCTCTGTACACGATCACCACGTTAAAGCGGTCCGGCATGCCCTTAAAGAAGATCCGGGAGTTCATGGAACTGTATGTCAAAGGGGCAGAGACGCTTCCTCAAAGGCAGCAGATGTTCGAGGAGCAAAGGCAGGTTATCCTGGACCGGATCGAAGAACTGAAAGAAATGCTGGATGTGGTGGAGTACAAATGCTGGTACTTCGAGGAGGCGCAGCGCAGGCAGGATCCGGATTTCTACAAGAAAGTGCCGGTGGAAGAAATGCCCGAACAATTTCAGAAATTCTGCGACAAAGTGAAGCAGTTCCGTTCGTACGAAGAAGATGCTGCCTGTGAGGAATAAAGCTTGCCAAACCAACATAAGTATGTTATAATATTCACATAATCTATCTGAGGTCGAAATCATGCATTGAGATCAAAGATACGAAATCATATGAAACGCTAGGGATCGTATCTATAGGTGGATACGATCCTTTTTTCTATCATAAACAAAGGAGAATAAAACTCATGTTGAAAATCGCGATATACGGAAAAGGCGGCATCGGAAAGTCCACGATCACCAGCAATCTGGCGGCAGCCTTCGC
>ONBQ01000153.1 GCA_900316145.1 uncultured Eubacteriales bacterium | reverse complement strand
GGGATCTGATGGATATCCGGCCGGATACCGCCAATGTAGAGAATGAAGAAGGAGAGCTGGAAGAGGTCGACCCGGATGATGTCGAGATCGGCACGATCATCGTGGTGCAGCCGGGTGAGAAGATCCCGATCGATGGTCGGATCGTTTCAGGCTCCTCTTCGTTGGATACCAGCGCGTTGACCGGAGAGAGTGTTCCGAGAAGCGTCCATGAGGGCGATGAAGTATTAAGCGGCACGATCAATCTGCAGGGTCTTCTAAAGATCGAGACGACGAAAGAGTTCGGCGAATCTACAGCGTCCAAGATCCTGGAACTGGTCGAAAATGCCTCTTCCAGAAAGTCCCGTTCGGAGAACTTCATTTCTAAATTCGCAAGATATTATACGCCGGCGGTCTGCTGCGGAGCATTGGCTTTGGCTGTCCTTCCGCCTGTTATCAGGCTGATCATGGGGTTGGAACCCTTGTGGAGCCAATGGGTATTTCGGGCCTTGACCTTCCTGGTCATCAGCTGTCCTTGCGCGTTGGTCATCAGCATACCGCTCAGCTTTTTCGCGGGCATCGGCGGGGCCAGCCGGGCAGGCGTCCTGGTGAAGGGGTCTTGTTTCCTGGAGACCTTGTCCAAAGCCAGAACGATGGTGTTTGACAAGACCGGAACGCTTACGGAAGGTGTGTTTGCCGTTTCCGAAGTTAAGCCGGAAGGGGTCACCGAGAAGGAGCTGATCAAACTAGCGGCTTCGGCTGAAAGCTTCAGCTCTCATCCGATCGCGTTGAGCCTTAGAGAGGCTTGTGAAGAGGAACTTTTCAGACCGGATGATGTAGAGGAGTTCGGTGGAGAGGGTCTGATCGCCAGTGTTAACGGTGAAACGATCGCGGTCGGCAATCAGAGGCTGATGCAGCGGGTCGGGGCGGCGGTCCAGGTGCTGGAGCATCCGGGCACGGTCGTATATGTGGCAAGAAAGGACCGGTTCCTGGGAGCGATCCTGATCTCAGACCGGATCAAGGAGCATTCGAAAGAAGCCATCCGCCGGTTAAAAGAGGCGGGCATCCGCAAAACGGTCATGCTGACAGGAGACCGGAAGGAAGCGGGCGAGGCCGTTGCCAGGGAGCTTGGGCTGAATGAGGTCCATACGGAACTGATGCCGGAGGATAAGGTCAGACAGGTGGAAGACTTGCTGAGCGAAGGAACGCTGGCCTTCGTGGGTGATGGCATCAATGACGCGCCGGTCTTGTCCCGGGCGGATATCGGTATCGCCATGGGAGCTTTGGGGTCTGACGCGGCTATTGAGGCGGCGGACATCGTTTTGATGGATGATGATCCTTTGAAGATCTCGAAGGCGATCCGTATCGCGAAAAAGTGCATGCGTATCGTATATGAGAATATTGTTTTCGCAATCGGTGTGAAGCTGATCTGCCTAGTGCTGGGCGCTTTTGGTGTAGCTGGCATGTGGCTGGCTATTTTCGCGGATGTGGGCGTTATGGTGATCGCGGTGCTGAACGCGATCCGGGCGCTGAGGATAAAGGAGTTATGAGATGGCTGTTTTTGATGTAGAGCATTGTGAGGTAACAGAGGTCCACAGGGAGCTTCTGAAAACTGTGCAGAAGAAGATGCCGGACGAGGACGCCTTGTATGATCTGGCGGAATTGTTCAAGATATTTGGCGATTCGACAAGGATCCGGATCCTGTTCGTGCTGTTTGAGGCGGAAATGTGCGTGTGTGACCTGGCGGAGGCGCTGAATATGACGCAGTCGGCCATTTCGCATCAGCTTAGGATCCTGAAGCAGAACAAGCTGGTCAAGAGCCGCAGAGAGGGCAAGCAGGTCTTCTATTCCCTGGCGGATGGTCATGTGCAGACGATCATTGGTCAGGGCATGGAACATATTCTCGAGGAATAAAGCAGAATAGGCTTTGACATTTGCCATAGGGTCAGTTATAATAGACGGAAGCAGCGCGCTTAGATAAAGCGCGCTTGCTTGGACTTAAAACGTAAGGAGCATTGATCATGCTGTTTAATACCAGTATCGGCGTGGATCTGGGAACCTCCAGCGTCCTGATCTACATTCGCGGCAAGGGCATCGTTATGCGTGAACCGTCGGTCATCGCGATCGATACGGACCTGGACAGTCAGGTGGTCGCGGTGGGAGAGCAGGCACGCCGTATGATCGGGCGTACGCCGTCTCACATCATTACCATCCGTCCTTTGAAAGAGGGCGTTATTTCCGATTACCGTTATACTGAGAAAATGCTGAAATACTTCATCCAGAAGGCCATCGGGCGCAGGTTCCGCAATCCTACCATCGCGGTGTGCGTACCGAGCGGCGTTACGGAGGTCGAGCGTAAGGCCGTGCGTGACGCGGCGGTGGCGGCCGGTGCCCGTCAGCCGGTGCACGTTATTGAGGAGCCTATCGCGGCGGCCATGGGCGCCGGGCTTGATATCGATCGGGCCAGGGGCAGCATGGTCGTGGATATCGGCGGCGGTACTACGGATGTGGCGGTCCTTTCCATGGGCGGCGTTGTGGTGTCCAGTTCGGTCAAGACTGCCGGTGATAATTTCGATGATGCGATCATGCGCTATGTGCGCAAAAAATACAATCTGCTGATCGGCCAGCATATGGCTGAGGAGACCAAGATCCGCATCGGCGCGGCTTCTGATAAGGTCGAGAAGAAGACCATGGAAGTGCGCGGCAGGGATCTGATCAGCGGTCTGCCGGTGGGCAAGGTCATGGAATCTAAGGAAATCGCGGAAGCGCTGTCCGAGCCGCTCACCATCATCATCGATGAGGTGCGCCATGTGCTGGAGCAAACGCCTCCGGAACTGGCGGCGGATATCCACGAAAACGGTATCGTCCTGACGGGCGGCGGCAGCCTTTTGGCTGGCATGGATAAGCTGATGCAGGATAAGATCGGGGTCGATGTATTTGTAGCGGAGGATGCCATTTCCTGTGTGGCGATCGGGACCGGCCGTTATATCGAGCAGCTCGAGAGCGCAAGACCCAGAGAGAATGACAGAAGGAGACGATAATTTAATGAGAAAGATTTTTACTTCCGAGTCCGTTACCGAGGGGCATCCGGATAAGATCTGTGATCAGATCTCGGATGCGGTGCTGGACGCGATCCTGGAAAAGGATCCGATGGCCCGTGTGGCTTGTGAGACCGCCTGCACCACCGGCCTGGTCCTGGTCATGGGTGAGATCTCTACGGACTGCTATGTGGATATTCAGAAGATCGTGCGTGAAACGGTGCGCGAGATCGGTTATGACCGGGCCAAGTTCGGATTTGACTGTGATACCTGCGCGGTGCTGACGGCGCTTGATGAGCAGTCGGCAGATATCGCCATGGGCGTTGACGCTTCCCTGGAAACCAAAGAAGGCCGGGAAGAGGGTCAGCTTGGCGCCGGTGATCAGGGTATGATGTTTGGCTATGCCTGCAATGAAACAGCGGAAATGATGCCTATGCCCATCGCGCTGGCCCATCGCCTTACCAGAAGGCTGGCGGAGGTCCGCAAGGATGGCACGCTTTCCTATCTGCGTCCGGACGGCAAGGCTATGGTATCTGTAGAATATGAAGATGACACGCCGGTGCGTGTTTCGACTGTAGTCGTTTCCACCCAGCACAGTGAAGCGGTGGATATGGAGCAGCTGCGCAAGGATATCCTGCATGAGGTCATCCTTCCTATCATCCCGGCCCGTCTGCTGGATGAAAACACAGTCTATTATGTCAATCCGACAGGACGGTTCGTGATCGGCGGCCCGCAGGGTGACTCCGGTCTGACCGGCCGCAAGATCATCGTCGATACTTACGGTGGCTATGCCAGCCATGGCGGCGGCGCTTTCTCCGGCAAGGATCCGACCAAGGTGGATCGTTCCGCGGCTTACGCGGCGCGCTGGGTGGCTAAGAATCTGGTAGCGTCCGGCCTTTGCCGCCGGGCTGAGATCCAGGTCGCTTACGCTATCGGCGTGGCGGAACCGGTCTCCATCATGGTCGATTCCAAGGGCACCGGCGTAAAGAGCGATGAGGAACTCTCCCGGATCGTGCGCAAGGAGTTCGATCTGCGTCCGGCTTCCATCATTCGGGATCTGGATCTGAGACGTCCCATCTATCGTCAGACGGCGGCCTATGGCCATTTTGGCCGTACGGACATCGATCTTCCGTGGGAGCGGACAGATCGGGCAGAAGCGTTGAAAAAGTATCTGTAAAGCAAGATATCAGGTGCAGGGAACATGCCTGCACCTTTTCTGATAAGGGTATCACATGGATAAATCAAAGAATTCGGTGCAGGGGCTGGTAACGGAAGTCATCTACGCGAATGATGACAACGGCTACCGCATCGTGGAGGTGGAGCTGGACGCTCCGTCAGAAGGGCAGCTGGGGCTGAAGGAAAAGATCACGGTCGTGGGGACCATGCCGGATCTGCAGCCGGGTGAGACCATCAGCGCCGAGGGGGCCTGGAAGGTGCACAGCGTCTATGGGGATCAGTTCGAGGTCCGCTCCTTTGAGCGGATCCTGCCGCAGACAGCCCAGCAGATCGAGCGTTACTTAGGGTCCGGTATCATCAAGGGCATCGGGGTGGCGCTGGCGCACCGCATCGTAGAGAGATTCGGCGAGGAGACCTTGACCATCATGGACCGGGAGCCGGAGCGACTCGCGGAGATCAAGGGCATCAGCAAGCACGGCGCCATGGAGATCGCGGAGCAGTTTGCCGAGCAGCATCAACAGCGGGAAGCCATGCTGTTCATGCAGAAGTATGACATCTCGGTGGCGATGGGACTGCGCATCTACAAGAAATATAAGGAAAAAACGATCCGCACCCTGCAGACCAATCCGTACTGCCTGGCAGAGGATATCTATGGCATCGGTTTCCGCAAGGCGGATCAGATCGCCCAGCTCATGGGCATGCCTTCCATGTCGCCGTTCCGGATCCGGGCGGCGGTCCAGTATGTGCTGGGGGAAGCGTCAGGAGAGGGCCATATCTTCCTGCCCCGCAGCATCCTGGAGGATTCTGTTTTCCGGCTTACGGGGGCGGATGGCATCCTGGTGGAGAATGCGATCACGGAGTTGGCGCTGGAGAAGAAATTGATCGAAAAAGAAGAGGAAGGGCAGGACAGGATCTTTTTGAGCAGTCTGTACTATGCGGAATCCGATACAGCCTGGCGCTTGAAGCAGCTGATCGGACAGTGTCCTCCTTATAAAGAAGAGTTTTGCCGCAAGCTCATGAAGATCGTGGAAAAAGAACAAAAGATCGAACTGTCGGACGAGCAGCGGGAAGCGGTCCTGGCGGCGCTTACCCATGGTGTGCAGGTCATCACTGGCGGACCGGGAACCGGTAAGACCACGATCATCCGGGTGCTGCTCCAGGTTCTGGAAACCATGGAGGCAGAGGTCATGCTGGCAGCGCCTACCGGCCGCGCGGCCAAGCGCATGTCAGAAACAACGGGCAAGGAAGCTTCCACCGTGCACCGCATGCTGGAAATGCAGTTCTCGGATGAAAACGCGTCTTCCTTTATGCAGCAGTTTCAGCGCAATGAGGAGAATCCGATCGAGGCGGATGTCATCATCGTGGATGAGATGTCCATGGTCGATATCCAGCTCATGCACAATCTGCTAAAGGGCATCGCGCCGGGCACCCGCCTTATCCTGGTGGGCGACGCGGATCAGCTGCCTTCTGTAGGCCCTGGCAATGTGCTGAGAGATATCATTGAATCCGGCATGGTGCCGACCACCCGCCTCAACCAGATCTACCGGCAGGCGGAGGAGAGCGATATCGTCATGAACGCGCATCGCATCAATCATGGCGAGTATCCGGAATTCAACCGGCAGGGGACAGACTTCTTCCTGATGCGGCGCAGTACGAGGGAAGGTGTACCGCCCACGTTGACAGATGCCATATTGCATCGGATCCCGCAGTTCGCGAAGTGTTCGCCCATGGAGGATATCCAGGTGCTGACACCGATGAAGAGAGGCTTGCTGGGGGTAGAACAGCTTAATCCCTTGCTGCAGGCCGCTTTGAATCCGCCGGCTTCCAAGAAAGCAGAACTTGAGTATCGGGGCATCTGCTTCCGGGAGGGTGATAAGGTCATGCAGATCCGCAATGACTATAACATGCCCTGGAAGGTCCTTAACCGGTATGGCTATCCCATCGAAGAGGGCGAGGGCGTTTTCAACGGGGATATAGGGCGGATCAAGCATATCGACACCGAGGCCAAATCCATCACAGTCGTGTATGATGAGGCGCGGGAGGTCGAATATGAATATGGTTCTCTGGATGAGCTGGAAATGGCCTACGCCATCACCATCCACAAGGCGCAGGGCAGTGAGTGTCCGGTCGTGATCCTGCCTATATTCAGCGGGCCAGGCGTGCTGTTTTCCCGCAATCTTCTGTATACGGCAGTCACCCGGGCTACCAAATATGTCATCATCATCGGAAGCGAGCAGATGGTGCGCCGGATGGTCGACAATGATACGCAGGCGGTGCGCTACACCTCGCTGAAGAACCGTCTGAAGGACTTAATGGATCAGGATCTGATCGCGAAGCCCGCCCCTTCCGGGCTCAATATCGATGATTTCGCGTAACACAGAAAGGACGAACTCATGGCGCTGTGGACCGACATCCTCTTTCCCAGACGCTGTATCCTGTGTGAACAGCTGCTGCTTCCGGAAGAGGAGGGGCCGGTCTGCGGTGAGTGTTCATTAGAAGCATATTGGATCACAGGACATCGCTGCCGGATCTGCTCCCGGCCGGTCCAGGAAGAGGGCGGGATCTGCGTCAGCTGTCTGATGCACGGACACACCGTGCCGGGCTTCAGCCTCTTATACTACCGGGGAGCGGTCCGCTCTTCGATCCATCGTTTTAAGTATGAGGATCAAAGATCCTACGCCACAGGCTATGCCAAGCTTATTACCGAGCGCGTGGGTTTTAAAGGAGCGGGCTGTTTCGTACCGATCCCGATCCACAAAAAGCGGTTTCGGGAAAGAGGATATAACCAGGCGCAGGAGCTTTCAGAAGCGCTTTCAGCCAGGACAGATATCCCTGTTATTCCCATCCTGCGGCGTGTGCGCAATACGTCCGCGCAGAATAAGCTCTCAGCCGCTGCCCGCCGTGAAAATGTAAAAGGCGCTTTTGATATAGATCCTTCTGTTCTTGGGGATGAGGGGCTGCCGGCCGGGAAGGTGATCGTGATCGATGATCTGTATACCTCCGGCGCCACGATCGAGGAAGCGGCAGAGGTCATCAAGGAAAACTTTCCGGAGGCGGATGTGCGTTTTTTTACACTGGCCATGCGGCTTCCGGAAAAACCGCTGAACAGCAACTCTGAAAACGAAAAATAAAAAAACCTCTTGACTTCCATGGGGGCCTGTGGTACAATCCTTAGGCAACGTGGAAGGTTCTTTTTTTTTGCGATTAGAACGGAGAGTGTCTAAGCGCTTTGTAACACGAGAAAGAACTTCTTCATGAAAGCAAGATCAACCAATGGAGGTGGAAGTTGTGCGTACTAGAATCACGTTAGAGTGCACAGAGTGTAAACAGCGGAATTACAACACGATG
>ONBQ01000158.1 GCA_900316145.1 uncultured Eubacteriales bacterium | reverse complement strand
TGATGGAAGAAGATGGGCATCCGTATCACGTCAACATCGGTGAGGTGCTGAATTTCCAGTATGGCAAGGCCGCGCAGAACGATGTTCGCGCCACGGCGGATCCTTCCGCGTATTACTTCGATGGGAAATGGTATCTGTATATCACATCCGGCGCCGTCTATGAGAGTGACGATCTGGTCAACTGGACCGTCCATCATGAAGAAAGCTGGATGCCGATCTCCGCGCCTATGGCACCGACCGTAGAGGAGTACCATGGCAAGTATTATGGCGCCGCCAACAACACACCACTGTTTGTATCGGACAATCCCATCGGCCCGTGGACCAAGGTCGGTGATTGGACGTTGCCGGATGGACGTGAGTTTACGTGCGGTGATGTCATGATCTTCCGGGATGACGATGACCGCCTGTACCTGTATTTCGGACTGGGTCCCGCCATTCTGGGTGCAGAGCTTGATCCCGAACAGCCGAATCATCTGCTGACCAAACCCCGTGTTCTGATCCCGTTCGTGAAGGAAAACTATTGGGAACGTTTCGGGGCCAACAATGAGAACTGGTCCACCGGGTTCATCGAAGGCAGCTGGATGGTCAAGCACGGGGAGCGGTACTATCTGGTCTATTCGTGCGCAGGGACCGAATTCTATGCCTATGCCATGGGTGCCTATGTGGCGGACTCTCCGTTGGGGGATTTCCATCCGCAGGCAAAGAACCCCGTCTCCCGCAATCGTGACAAAGGCCTGTGCAAGGGCGGTGGACATGGATCCTTCGTCAAAGGTCCGAATGACACCCTGTGGATCTTCTACACCATCCCGGTCTGTGTGGATGCGACCATGGAACGGCGCATCGGCATGGACGCAGCTGGATTCGATGCAGAGGGCAATCTGTATGCCCTGACTGGCTGCGACGTACCGCAGTGGTACCCCGGCGTCGTAGAGCGTCCGGAAAAAGGCAACGCCACCGAGCTGGTGCCGCTGACGGTTTTCAAACCGACCCTGTGCTCCTCCTGGGAGGACGGCCATTATCCGATGTACGCGATCGATGAAACCCTGCACACCTGGTGGCAGCCGAAGGCGGAGGATCCGGACAAGTGCATGGCGATCTGCCTGCAGGGCTGGTATCATGTTTCCGCTTTCCGTGTCATGTGGAAGGATATCGGGATGGATCTGAAGGAAGGCGTCTTCGGAGGTGCCTACCAGTATGTGATCGAAACATCCTGTGATGGCAAGGAATGGACGACCGTTGTGGACATGAGCAAGAATACCTCAGACCTGTCCGTTGCCTATCATCCGATCGATACCGTAAAGGTGCTGTACGTCCGCATCCGGATCCTTGGAGCGCCGCAAGGCATCACGCCAGGCCTTTTGAACTTCACGGCCTTTGGTGAAAGCGTTGACAAGACCAATATCCAATTCAAAGCAGAGGAGTAAGGCTATGAGAGAGATCTATGATCTGAATGATAACTGGCTCTTCAGTAAGACCTGCACCGAAGCGCCCCTGGAGGTATCCTTGCTGGATGAGGGCTGGGAGGATGTGACCCTGCCTCATACCTGGAACGATATCGATGGGCAGATCGGCGTGCCTTTTGACAGAGGAGCCTACTGGTATGTAACCACATTCGAAGCGCCTGAGCAGCCGACCCCGAACGGACGGCTGTATGTAGAGGTCGGCGCGGCCGGTCTGGTGGGCGAGATCTGGGTCAACGGCCAGTTCCAGACCCGTCACGTCGGCGGCTACAGCATTTTCCGGGCGGATATCACCGATGCTTTGGTCGAAGGGGAGAACACCCTGGCCATCATGGTCGACAACCGCTACAGTGATAAAGTCTACCCGCAGCGTGCGGACTTCACATTCTATGGCGGTCTGTACCGCTACGTACGGCTGATCAGCGTCCCCGAAAGCCGCATCTCCCTGGATGATTTCGGAGGCCCCGGCGTTTATATCGACGCGGAGCCCGATCAGGGAATCGGACGGGTAGAAGCAAAGATCAAGCTGACCAATGTCAAAGAAGGCCAGCGCATCAGCCTGCAGATCTTTGACCGCTTCGATCCGGAAACAGTGCTGGCCGAGGCGTGGGATTTCGCGGCCGAAGAGGTGACCCTGCGTGCCTTCATCCCGGATGTGAAGCTTTGGGATGAGGAGGACGACTGGATGCTGTATACCGCCAAGGTGCAGCTGGTCTCTCACAATGAAGTCGTGGATGAGCTGGAGCAGGATTTTGGCGTGCGTACATTCGCGATCGACCCGCAGGAAGGCTTCTTCCTGAACGGAGAATCCTATCCGCTGCGCGGCGTTTGCCGTCATCAGGACCGTCTGTATCTGGGCAACGCGCTGCCGGTAGAGATGGCCTATGAAGATGCTTCGATCATTTCCGACATGGGAGCCAATGCCATTCGACTGGCGCATTATCAGCAGGCCCAGGAGATGTATGATGCCTGTGATGAGTTGGGACTGGTGGTCTGGGCGGAGATCCCGTATTTTGCCAGCAGCTGGGATGATGAAGCCCATGCCTCCGCTGTGCAGGAAATGAAGGAACTGGTCGCGCAGAACTACAACCATGCTTCTATCTGCTGCTGGGGCCTGTCCAATGAGATCCTGATGGGCGGTGACAATCCGAAAATGCTGCCTTGCCATGAGGATCTGAACAACGCAGTCAAGAGCATCGACGCCAAACGGCCTACGGTCATTGCCCATGAGTACAATGCCGGCTGGGATCATGGTCTGCATGATATTTCCGATGCGGAAGGCTGGAACCATTACTTTGGATGGTACCGCGGTCAGATGGAAGACCTGGCCAAGTGGTGCGATGAGTACCATGAAAAATATCCGAACCGCGCCTTTGCTGTTACGGAATATGGCTGTGACTCCGTCATCGATTTCCATTCCGAAACGCCGACCAAGATGGATTATACCGAGGAGTATCAGGTGCTGATCCACGAGAACGCCTGTGAGACCTGGGCCACCCGTCCGTGGATCTGGGGCACTTTCGTCTGGAACATGTTCGACTTCGGAAGTTCCATCCGCCGGGAAGGCGGTACCCGGGGCCGCAACAACAAGGGACTGGTCACCCTCGACCGCAAGATCAAGAAAGATTCTTATTATGTGTATAAGGCCTGGTTCAGTGAGGATCCCTTTGTCCACATCGACGGACGCCGCTTCTTCGCGAGACCTTCCGAAACCACGACCATCCGCGTACATTCCAATCTGGATAAGGTCAGCTTATATGTCGACGGCGAACTGTTCGAGACAAAGGAAGGCGAGCATACCTTTATCTTTGAGAACGTTCCGATCTCCAAAGACGGCACGATGATCACGGCTCGCTGCGTCCTTTATGATCCGAGCGAGGATGAGGATGTAGATGAGGCGTTCGAACTAGAAGAAGAGGTCGTAACGGACACTATCACCTTGAAACAGGTGGAGGAAATGCCGGAAGCCTACACCTTCTCCGGATTTAAGCAGACACAGGACGCCATCAACTGGTTCGAAAGCGTAGAAGAGGTCGCCGGCACCCTGGAAAGCAAACCGGGATTCTTCTCGATCCATGATTCGATGGAGGATATTCTGGCAGATCATGCCGCGAAGAAAGTACTGATCAGCGCGATCACGGCGGCAGTGGGACGCGCGCTTCCCGAGCAGATGCTGATGCAGGGCGACCTGTCGATCAGTCTGGCAGATTTCCTTACCAATCCTATGATGCAAATGCTGCTGGGCGATGGGGATAAGCGCCAGCAGACGACTCGTAAGTTACATGCGGCTTTGCTGCAGATCCCGAAACGATAAGGAGGAATAAAAATGGCTGTACAGTATACCGTAGATCTTAAGGCGCCGGCGCGCCCCTATCCGCACTATTGGGAGTTCTGTGTCGGTTCCTGCCACGCGGCTACACTGTTGCGCAAGGACGTGCAGGATCATATCCGCAAAGCGCATAATGACATCGGTTTTCGTTACATCCGCTTTCATGGCCTGTTTGATAACGATATGAGTGTCTACTTCAAACCCAGCTTCGGATTTGGCGAGCCCATCATCTCCTTTTACAATATCGATGTGATCTTCGACTTTCTGCTGGAGATCGGTATGAAACCGTTCATCGAGATCGGCTTTATGCCGGATGATCTGGCGGCAACGGACGCGGTCCTGTTCCATTACAAGGGCCGTCCCTGCATGCCGAATGACGAAGAAGAATGGAAGAAGCTCATCCGTCTGTTCGGCGAGCATCTGATCGAACGCTATGGCCTGGAAGAGGTCAGCCAGTGGTTCTTCGAAGTCTGGAACGAGCCGAATCTGCGCTTCTTCTTCGATGGCACCCAGGAGGATTATTTCCATCTGTATGAGATGACCGCCCGTACCTTGAAAGCTGTGGAGCCGACTCTGCAGGTCGGTGGTCCGGCTACCTCTGTCAACGCCTGGATCGTCCCGTTCAAGAAGTTCTGCGAAGAGAATGATGTCCCGGTCGACTTCATCTCTACCCATCATTATCCCAGCGATGATCCGCTGTCCACCATGGGCATGAACGGCCCCGGAACCAAAGGCGCCGGCTTCGACCTGCCGGATGTGGACAAGATGACCGACGAGGAGAAAGAGGCCATGCGCAAGGCGTTTATGAACCGCGTCAACAAGAACCCGCGCAACGTCTTGTCTGAAATGACCAAAAAGGCCAAAGCCGAGGCGGATCCGCTGCCGCTGTACTACACCGAGTGGCACGGTTCCGGCGACTATGATACCAGCTATCAGGCAGCCTTCGATGTCGCGACCTTTGCCTACAACGAAGGCCTGGTCAAGGGCTATTCCTACTGGACCGTCAGCGATATCTTCGAAGAGATGGGCATGAAGCCCGGACCGTTCAAGAATGAGTTCGGCCTGCAGACCAACCATGGCGTGGCCAAGCCTTCCTATCGTGTGTTCCAGGCTCTGCATGAAGCAGGTGCCATGCGCATCGACGTCCCGTCCAATGACCCGTACTGTGAAGTACTGGCGCTGACCAGCGGCGATGAAGCGACTGTCTTCGTGTACAACCATGATCTGGACCGCCGCACCAAAGACCGCAAAGAAGTGACCCTGAATCTGAAAGGAGCCAAAAAGGTCTGGAAGGCCATCATCGATGATGACCACACCAATCCGAAGGCGGCCTGGGAGGCTATGGGATCCCCGGCCTATCTGACCAAGGAGCAGGAACTGGCTTTGCATCAGGCATCCGTTCTGGAGTACAAGCAGTTGAAAGCGACGGGTGATGATACCTATGACTTCATCGCGGAGCCGGAAAGCGTCACGATCTTCAAAGTCAGACTGTAAGGAGATTGATCAATATGAAAAACAAGAAATATGAATCGGGCGAGGCACGTATCCGCCTGGCCCGGGAGCTGGCTCAGGAAGGCATGATCCTGCTGAAGAACGAGGATCAGGTCCTGCCTCTTGCGAAGGGCAAGACCGTCGCCCTTATCGGACGTACGCAGATCGATGTGCAGATCGGCGGCGGCGGATCCGGTCATTCAGTCAGTGACAATACTCTTCAGATCCCGACTGAACTGGAACGCGCAGGCCTCATTCTGGAGCCCGGACTGAAAGAATTCTATCAGCAGATCAAAAACCGCCTGGATGAAGAAAAGGCCGATCAGCCGGCATTTGATTTCAGCCAGCTCGAAGGTCTGGTCTCCAGTGGCCTGATCTATGAGATCTTCGGCCGCTATACGCCGGCCACCCCGGAAGAACTGCCGGAGGAAGCCCTCTTTGCCGAAGCAGCCGGGAAGACCGACACCGCGGTCGTGATCATCGGCCGTGTTTCCGGCGGTGAAGAGTGCGACCGTCGGGTCGAGGAAGACTACTACCTGACTGAGACCGAGAAGATCATGCTGGAAAGGACCTGCGCCAGCTTCGACAAAGTTATCGTTGTCTACAATGTCAACGGAATGGTGGATATGGCTTTCGCGGAGAAGTTCCCGCAGGTCAAGGGAGTCCTGTTCATGGGAACGGCCGGCGAACAGGCCGCTGGCGCCTTGGCGGATATCCTGACCGGCATCGAGTCTCCATCCGGAAAGATGATCGAGACTGCTGCCTATGCGTATGAAGACTATCCGTCTGCCAAGAACTTCAGTTCCAACAAGGACAAACCGGAGACGATCCTGACCTACAAGGATTACGGCCTGTCAGCGGAAGATAACGGCAGCGTCGGCTTCGAGATGAGCCCCGTGACCGTGTATGAAGAGGATATCTATGTAGGTTACCGTTACTTCGACAGCTTTGAAAAACCGGTCCTGTATCCCTTCGGTTTTGGTTTAAGCTATGCTGCCTTCGCTGTCGTACCGGAGGAAATGGAAGTGGACGGCGGAAAGTTTAACGCAAAAGTCCGCGTCACCAATCTGTCCGACACATTTGCCGGCAAGGAAGCGGTCCAGCTTTATGTGCATGCGCCGTTCGGCAAGCTGAAAAAGCCCTATGCCGAACTGAAGACCTTCGCAAAGACAAAGAAGCTTGCCCCCGGCGAGGAGCAGATCATCGACCTTTCCTTTGATCTGAAAGACCTGGCGTCCTTTGATGAAGAAGACAAGGCCTATATCATCGAAAAAGGGGCCTATACGGTGCTGATCGGGACCAGTTCTCAGAACGCCAGTGCCGCGGCCCGGATCGATGTGCCGGAAACGCTGGTCATCCGCAAGGTGACGGCGGATATCGGCTTTACCGCTGCCAATAAGGGCAAGATCCATTTGATCGAACCGGAAGCGGAGATCCCGGTCGATGCTGAAGGAACTGTGTCATTTACGCTGACCCAGGAAGATCTTCAGATCGAATGGCCGGCCTATACCCCGTATGACTTCTCGGTCGAACCTGTCATTTCTACGTTGAAGGATGTGCTGGAGGGCAAGGTCACCATGGAGCAGTTCGTAAAGCAGATGAGCCTGAAGGAACTGGCTGTGCTTTGCAATGGATATGGCCCGGGACTTCCTTTCAGCGGCATCGCGGCCAAGGATGCTCCGCCGACCATCAAAGATGATGACGGAAATGATATCGCAACCAAGACGCGTGATGATGTCAATATGGGCTACTGCAATCCGGCCATCGAGAAGTATGGCATCGTGACGACCTTCTATAAGGACGGACCGGCCAGCGTCGGTTTGACGGCATGGCCTACCGGCCGTATGATCGCCAGCACCTTCAATCCGGAACTGGGTTATGAATTCGGCAGCGCCTGCGGCTGCGAAGCGGATATCCTGAACGTCGACAGTTGGCTGGGTCCGGCGATGAACATGATCCGCAACCCGATCGGCGGACGCGGTTTCGAATACTTCTCCGAGGATCCGATCATTACCGGTGTGTTCGGAACGCAGATCACCAAAGGAGCCATGGAGAATAATGATACGACTACCTGCCCGAAGCACTTTGCTCTGAACGAGCAGGAGACCTATCGTCGTGGTTCCGCAAAGAAGAAGATCGACGCGGCTGACTCCATCGTCAGTGCCCGCGCGGCCCGCGAACTGTACTTAAAGCCGTTCGAGATGGTCGTTACCGAAGCGAAGCCGACCACGGTCATGAGCTCCTTCAACAAGATCAACGGCACCTTTGCCGGCGGCAACAAAGTCCTCTGCACGGACATCCTTCGCGGTGAGTGGGGCTACGACGGTGTCGTAGTCACCGACTGGGGCGATATGGATGTGGTCGTCGACGGGGCGGATGCGGTCCATGCCGGAAACGACGTGGTCATGCCGGGAGGTCCTCCGGTCATCGCTCAGGTGCTCAAGGGCTATGAGGAAGGCCGCGTGAGCATCGATGAGATGCGGGAGGCTGTAGCTCATCTCATGAATTATGTAATGAATTCCAAAGCTTATAAGGAGAATTGATATGGCAAAAATCTACGCAAGCCGCTCACCTGAGATCAGCGAGCGGGAACAGATCAATATGCAGAGGTCCCGCAAGGTCGCGACCCAAGGTATGGTCCTTTTGGAGAACAATGGTGTCTTGCCGCTGAAGAATGTTAAGACCATCGTCGCGTATGGAAACGGTGTGCGCCGCACGGTCAAGGGCGGCACCGGCTCCGGCGACGTCAATTCCCGTATGGTCGTCAATATCGAAGAAGGCCTGAAAGACGCCGGGTATGAAATCGTAACCGATGCCTGGCTGGATGTCTTCGACGAGATGTGCAACACTGCCTTTGCCGAGTATGGCGTTGCTTTCCAGAAGAAGATCGAAGACGAAGGCCCTCAGGCTATCATGGACTTCCTGGAGCATCCGTACAAGGATCCGGATCTGCCGGAGATCGAGGAGGTCAAGAAGGCGGATGCCTGCCTGTTCGTCATCTCCCGCAATTCCGGTGAAGGCGCGGACCGTCATCCGGTGGCCGGCGACTATGAACTGACCGACGGAGAAAAGGCCGCGATCACCAAACTGGCGGAAGTCTATGACAACATCGTCGTCGTTCTGAATGTCGGCGGTGTCGTGGATACCAAGTTCCTGCGTGCCTGCCCGAACGTAGGCGCCATCCTGAACATGAGCCAGGCTGGCAATATTTCCGGCTACGCGCTGGCAGACGTACTGTCCGGTAAGGTCACGCCCAGCGGTCATCTGACCACCACCTGGGCAGAGGATTACATGGATTACGCCAGTGCCGCCACCTTCAGCCATATGAATGGCGACACCGATGACGAATACTATGATGATGATATCTATGTCGGATACCGTTACTTTGATACCTTTGATGTAGAGCCCGCCTATCCCTTCGGCTATGGCAAGAGCTACACCACCTTCGACGTAAAGACCGACGGTGTATGGCTGTGCGGGGATAAGGTCACGGTAAAAGCGACCGTCACCAATACCGGCAGCGAGTATTCCGGCAAGGAGGTCGTACAGGTCTATTATTCCGCACCGCAGGGCAACCTGGAGAAACCATATCAGGAACTGATCGCTTTCGCAAAGACAGGCGAACTGGCCCCCGGAGCTTCTGAGCAACTGGAGCTTACATTCCTGGCACATGACATGGCTTCTTATTGTGAAAAGTGCGCCAGCTGGGTCCTGGAGCCTGGCAAGTACTTCCTGCGCGTCGGCACGCATTCGCGCAACACCCATGTAGCGGCAGCGATCGAGCTTAAAGATCGCAAGGTCGTGAGTCAGCTTCAGAACAAAGCGGTGCTGGATGGGGAGCTGAACCAGATCCATCCGACCGGAGCGACTTACGGCTATGCCGAGGAGGAGACTGAAAAGGCGCAGGCTCCGATCCTGATCCTGGATCCGAATGCCATCGAGACCGAAGTCATCACCTACAGCGGCGCTCCGGAAGAGATGACCACCGATAAGAATTGGACCATCACCTTGGATGATGTCCGTGCCGGCAAAGCTGATCTGAAAGAACTGGTCGCGCAGCTTACGATAGAAGAAATGGCGGATCTGTGCATTGGCACAGAACGTGGAGGAATGATCGGCGGCGGCCCGCAGATCGGCGCTTCTTCGACCGCGGTGCCTGGTGCGGCCGGTGATACCACCTCCAAACTGATCGAGAGCCGTAAGGTCCCGAATATCGCGTTGGCGGATGGCCCGGCAGGTCTTAGACTTTCCACCTGGTTCGTCACGGACAAGGATGATAACATCATTCCGGGTCTGGGCAAATCCGCGTTCGGCGGCTTCATGCCTGGCCGTGAGGTTCCGGAGCGTCCGGCCGATGCGAAAGACTATTATCAGTATTGCACCGCCATTCCGATCGCGACGCTGCTGGCCCAGACCTGGGATATGGCAGCCGTAGAGGAAGCGGGCGACATCGTCGGCGGCGAAATGGAAGAGTTCCACGCCCCGATCTGGCTGGCGCCGGGCATGAACATCCATCGCAACCCGCTGTGCGGACGCAACTTCGAATACTACTCCGAGGATCCTCTGGTCGCCGGTAAGTGCGCTGCTGCGGATACCAAGGGAGTTCAGAAGCATAAGGGCTGCGGCACCTGCATCAAGCATTTCTGCCTGAACAATCAGGAAGACAACCGCCAGGGCAACAACGCGCACGTTTCCGAACGCGCGATCCGTGAAATCTACCTGAAGGGTTTTGAGATCGCAGTCAAAGAGAGCCAGCCGTTGTCTCTGATGACATCCTATAACCTGGTCAATGGCGAGCATGCGGCCAATAAGTATGATACCGTTACCGCGATGCTGCGTGACGAGTGGGGCTTCAAAGGCCTGGTCATGACGGACTGGGGCACCACGGGCGGCATTGGATTCTTTGGTGAAGAGCCGCCGAAGAGAAAGTATCAGGATGCCGACGCGGCCGGATGCATCAAAGCCGGAAACGACCTGACGATGCCGGGCGGCGAGCATGACCTGCTCTCCATCATCAACAGTGTAGATGCCAGGGAGGGCGAAGCCCGTTATCCGATCACGAAGGCAGAGCTGCAACTGTGCGCATGGCGCGTGCTGGACCTGATCCTGAAGTGTACACTTTAAGTTTCTGTAGACTTGTATTCAGAAGTGTGATATCATTATTTTAAAGCAATTATATTGCTAAAGGACGTTTATCCACAAGAAAGAGGAGTATTACGTATGGCAAAAGAATTCGTTCTGTCCAAAACCGCCCCGGTCGTTGAGACCCCGAAGGGCAAGATCCGTGGTTTCATCTATGACGGCATCTATCATTTCCATGGCATCCGCTACGCGAAGGCAAAGCGCTTTGAAATGCCCAAGCCGGTAGAAGCCTGGGAAGGCATCGTTGATGCCAACAGCTACGGCATGAACTGCCCGGTCCT
This sequence comes from uncultured Eubacteriales bacterium, assembly GCA_900316145.1. Taxonomy (GTDB): domain Bacteria; phylum Bacillota; class Clostridia; order Lachnospirales; family Bianqueaceae; genus RUG159. The sequence goes on along the minus strand of ONBQ01000158.1, from coordinate 10,021 downwards.
GAGCGAGCCCAGACCGGCTGGTGAAGCCCGTATGCCGCATCGTTTCTGGCCCAGCTCTGAGCACTGCCAGTACCTGAACATCTGGTCTCCTTCCGTTGATAAAGACGCGAAGAAGCCGGTCCTGTTCTGGATGCACGGCGGCGGCTATTCCTCCGGTTCCGCCATCGAGCAGGTCTGCTATGATGGTTTCAACCTGGCCAAGCTGGACGATGTCGTTCTGGTCACTGTCAACCATCGCCTGAATGCCTTTGGTTTCCTGGACATGTCCGCCTATGGCGAGAAGTTCAAGAACTCTGTCAACGTAGGTATGGCTGACCTGGTCGAGGCCCTGCGCTGGGTCCGTGACAACATCGCCTGCTTCGGCGGCGACCCGGACAATGTCACCATTTATGGCCAGTCCGGCGGCGGCGGAAAGACCACCGTTCTGGGACAGATCCCGGAGGCGGAAGGCCTGTTCCACAAGATGATCGTCATGAGCGGTGTCTTAAGCGGTTTGGGACTGTTCGGTCACGCGGCTGACAGCAAAGACGTCGCCAAGGCCATCCTGGAGTATCTGAATATTCCGGAAGCGGAAGCCGAGAAGCTGCAGAAGGTCCCGACCCCGCAGTACATCTGGGCAGTCAATCAGGTCACCAAGAAGTTCCAGAAGGAAGGCAAGATGGTCAGCTGGGAACCTGTTCCCAACTATTGGTACACCTGCGATCCGATGGAGGGTGATTTCTCCGAGAACGCCAAGAAGATCCCGACCATGGTCGGTTCCACCATCGCAGAATTCGCGTTCATGAGCCCGGACTTTGGCGAGCGCGCAGCGCTTACGGAAGAAGAGCGTGAGAAGGCTGTTAAGAGCTATTATGGAGAAGAAGGCGGCGAGAAGATCATCGCGGAGTTCCGTAAGCAGTATCCGAACACCAATATCTGCTATTCCGTAGATTTCGACGGCGCATTCCTGCCGGCCACCATCGACTATTGCCGCAAGAAGGCACAGGAAGCCTCCGCTCCGGTCTATAACTACTTCTTCGCGAAGGTCTTTGACTATGACGGCGGTGCCGCTGCCTGGCATTGCTCCGATATCCCGTATTTCTTCCACAATGCCGAGCTGATCCCGATCTGCCACCAGCCGGGTTATGAGAAGATGGATAAAGAGATGAGCTCCATGTTCGTCAACTTCGCCCGCACAGGCAACCCGAACGGTGAGAACGTTCCGGAATGGCCGGCCTGCGGCAAGAACGGTGATGTCGTCACGATGGTCATCGATGACGAAAGCTTCACCGGCGTCAACAAGCAGGATGAGCTGATCAAGCTGGTCCAGCAGTATAAGCCGCCGTTCCACTTCGACTTCCACGCGGATGACGAGGATGATGAGGAAGGCGCAGCCTGGGTATTCTGATCCCGGAACCCATATTAAAAACACGAAGCAGCAGGATGCGTAAAAACATCCTGCTGCTTTTGTTAAAAGAAGGTTACTGTTCAGCGGGCGCCCCGCGCAAATCAATCATTGTCAGATGCATTCTCTTGGTGTAAAATAAGATCAGATCCAAACGGGAGGAATCATTCGTGAGTGAATTAAGAGAGAAAGCGGAACGGCTGTTAGCGCAGGTACAGACTGTTATCCTTGGAAAAGAGCAGGAGATCAGGGAAGTATTCCTGGCCCTCTCCGCCGGAGGCAATGTCCTTTTGGAGGATGTGCCCGGTGTGGGGAAAACCACGTTGGCTCTGTGTCTGGCACAGCTGATCGATCTGGATTATAAACGAGTTCAATTTACACCTGATGTCATGCCGTCTGACCTGACAGGATTCTCGCTGTATCAGCCTCAGGAGGGCAAGTTCGTCTATCAGAAGGGAAGTCTGTTCTGCCAGCTTCTGCTGGCGGATGAGATCAACCGGACGCTGCCCAAGACCCAGTCTGCCTTGCTGGAAGCCATGGAGGAGAAGAAGGTAACGGTAGATGGTATCACCCGGGAGCTTCCCACGCCTTTCTTCGTGATCGCGACCCAGAATACGAAAAACTCATCCGGAACGATGCCGCTTCCGGAGTCGCAGATGGACCGCTTCATCATTTCGGAAAGCCTGGGGCTGCCGGATTATGAAAGCGAGCTGGCCCTGGCTTTGCAAACAACAGAGACCAGCCGCATCGCGCAGGCGGCTCTATCTCCCTGCCTGTCCGGCGAGGAGATGATGGAGATCCAGAAAGAAGCGCAGAACGTGGTCCTGAAAGAAGATGTAGGCAGGTATCTGCTGGATCTGATCACGGAAACCAGAAAAACGCCATATCTGGAGAAGAGTGCCGGTCCCAGGGCTACGATCGCTCTGGTCAGGATGGCCAAGGCGGCCGCCTGGCTGAAGGGCCGGGATTACGTGCGTCCATTTGATGTTTCCGAGCAGTTCCCTTATGTGGTGCAGCACCGGATCCAGGAGAGCAAGGCCGCACAGCTCGATCATAAGAATAAACAGCAGATCATTCAGAATATTCTAGCGTCGGTCAAAATGCCGACCATTCGAGGAATCGGTCGATGAAAAAGATCTTGCTGCTGATCCTTGCCGCCGGAACCTGGTATCTGGCGGCAATGTATGAGTCTCGTCTGTTATTGGGGATCAGTATGACCGGTATCATAGGAATGCTGGTCTTCTTTGTGTTGCCCAAGATCCAGATCCGACTCTTTTCAGCCGCTTTTTCAGAACCGACCCGGCTTATGACCCGCCGGACTCCGGATCATGTCCCTGTCAAGACGCTGAAAAAGGGACTGTTTCCGTTGCCCAACCTTAAGTTCAAAGTGGCAGTGCGCTATGATGGCCAGCAAAAGCCGGAGCACAGGTGGTTTACCGGCGGGTGCCGCATGGGACAGGATCAGCTGGAGCTGCCGTTTCAGGCCCCGTACAGCGGTATGATGGAAATGGATCTTTTGATGGTAAAGGCCTATGATCCGTTTCGGATCTTTTCCTCCTCACGGAAAGCGGACAGCCGGATCAAGATCGCGGTCCTGCCGCAGATCCTGCTTGAAGAGACGCAAAACAGGGAGAGGCCGTTTTCAAATGAGCGTCAACAGGGTGAGCAGCAAAGCCTAAGACCTGGCGAAGATGGAGATCTTCGACAGATCCGTCCCTGGGTCCCGGGAGATATACCTCGTCACGTCCACTGGAAGTTATCAGCCCGGATGCAGGAAACGATGATCCGCGAGTGGAACGAGGAGGACCGGTCGGTCAGCACGCTTACACTGGAGCGGGAGAAAAAAGAATATACAGAGCAGGAAGCGGACCTCTATTATGAGGCCTTGTGTCAGGAAGTTCTGAACAAACTGGCCGAAAACGCACTCGTGCAGGTCATATGGAATGATCACGACGGGATCCCCATGGAGAAGGAGATCCGTGTGAAAAAAGACCTGGAAGAGCTTTTGATCTATCTCTTTGACAGCCGGTATCTTTGGGAGGGCCGCCTATGAACAGAAAACAGAAAAGGCGGGAAAAGCAAAGCTATTTAAAGCCCCTTTATCCCTGGTTCGGATTGTTTGCCTGCTTAGGCGCGGCATTTCCCATTCCCTATCTTTGCGAGGCACCCTGGTTCGACGTGTCACTGAAGCACCTGATCTTCTGCGCAGTCCTGCCGGTCTTTCTGATCACGCTTAGCCGCAGGTTCCTGCCTAAGGCTTCCTGGGTCATTTCTGTGCTTATACTTTTGGGCCTTGGCTACGCTTTCTGGCGGCTGCGTTTCGTACTGTCTGATCAGGCCTGGGCAGTCAATGACCGGTTCCTGGATGATCTGACAGGTTCGCCTGTACCGGATGTGACTCTGCTGGCGGGGCTGTTGGTGACCGTGTGGGCGGTCATCGTCATGATCCTGGAAAGGACGATCATAGGACATTTCATCGTGTCCATGATCCTGCTTGGCGTAGCTGTGACCATGCCTTTGATCCAGCTGGAGCCGGGCAGAGGATCAGGAATATTATGGGTCTTGTTCTTTGCGGGGCTGCTTTGGATCCATGGACAGAAACGTAAGGTCGCTTCCGAACGCTTCGCGAAGGCACGCAACAAGAAGAAGGGGCTGGATCAGACCTTGGTGCTTCTGGTGAGCGGGACTTTGATCCTTTGTTTCCTCTTGAGTACGGTCCTGGTCAGCAAAAAAGAACAGGCTCTTTATGAAACGGTCTTCACCATCGAGGGAAAGATATCCCGGTTCCTGGACCGCTTTGACCAGTCTCCTTTTGTGGTCAATGAAAGGGAAGGCGAGGTAAGCCGGACCAACTGTTATCCATCGAATCAGGAGTGCCTGCAGGTCTATGCGGATCACGCGCCTTCGGAGGATATCTACTTAAGAGGCTTCAGCGGCGGAGATTACCAGGGCGGCGTCTGGGAAGAAGCAGATGAAGAGGAGGTCTATAAAGAGATCGCGCATCGTCTTGGCTTTCAGCATTCCGGAAGCCGCATGGCGGATATGTACGCCAACATGTACTATATGCAGACTCTTAGGGCTTCGTCAGCGGATCAGCGCTTCACCCTGGCGGTCAAGAGAGTGGGCGGAAGAGATCTTTCCTATGTGCCGTATTACAGCCGCAGCCATACGCAGTTCTTAAACGAAAACGGCGAAGAGCGAAACTTCGGCGAAAATACCATGATCCTTCAGTATTTTGAGATCCGGGGACTGGATATCGACGCGCGCAATGAACACACAGGCTATGCCCAGTCTGGCATGTCCTATCAGATGCTGGAAAACCTTTATAAAGAAAAAGCTTCAGCCCTTTACACCAGGATCCCGGAGGATAGCCTGTTTCGCATGAAAGAACTGGCGGCAGAGAATCCGCAGGAAGAACTGAATGACATCACTTCTTTCATCCTGGATACGCTGCAGGAAAGAGCCTCTTACAGTCTGACACCGGGACGGGTCCCGATGAATGAGGATGTGTCGGAGTATTTCCTGTTTGAAAACGGAAAAGGCTACTGTGAACACTTTGCCTCGGCCGCGACGCTTCTGTACCGCCTGTACGGAGTGCCGGCGCGCTACGCCACCGGGTATCGCGTCACTCCGGATGATTTTGAACACTCAACGAATGGCTACTGGATGGCGCGTGTCACGGATGGACAGGCCCACGCCTGGGTGGAGATCTTCCTCGCGGGTTACGGCTGGGTCCCGGTCGATGTGACACCGGTCGGAAATCATCAGCCGCGCACCTCCTATCCCGGTTATCAAACACCTTATATGACGTCCGAACAGGAGGAAGCGGAGCAGAAGGCCGCGGAAGAAAGCAGCTATGAGGAAGTCCCGATACCGGATGTCGCCGAAGTAGAGCATGAGATCGGGCAGGAGACCGAGGACAGCCGGACGCAGGATGCTTCGCGGAGGATCCGCATCGATCTTTGGCCGATCCTTCGCTGGATCCTGTATATCGGGATCTTTGCCGGGTGTATGGCCTTGTGGCATGCGTTTTTACGGTGGATGCAGGAGCGCAAGAGCTGTCGCCGGTTGTTTGGAGACCTGATGGATATCCTGTACGCGATGGGACTTCCCAAAGAGGTTTCGGAAGAACGGGAAGACCTCGCGGATCAGGTGGCCGGATATTGTCCGGAGATCGAGATGGAAAAAGCGATCCGCATCGCGGAGCGGGAAGCCTTTGCCGGAAAGAAAGGATCCCGGGAAGAACATGATTTCCTTCTGGAAACAGTCCGCTACGCGGGAGGAAAACTATATGCCAATGCCTCCTTCCCAAAGCAGATGTATTATCGCTGGATCAAAGGATACGCATGAAAAAAGGGCCGCTGACGATCAGTCAGCGACCCTTGGTTTTTATTATTTGTCAGATCAGCAGCCCTGCGCGATAAAGGCATTGGCGACCTTTTCGAAACCGGCGATGTTAGCGCCGACAACATAGTCACCCTCATGACCATAACGCTTGGCCGCGTCATCCAGCTTGTGGAAGATGTTGACCATGATGCCCTTCAGCTTCTCATCGACTTCTTCGAAGCTCCAGGACAGACGCTCGGAGTTCTGGCTCATTTCCAGAGCAGAGGTAGCAACGCCGCCGGCATTGGCAGCCTTGCCAGGAGCAAACAGAACGCCAGCTCCCTGCAGGACCTTGGTGGCCTCAAAGGTGGTAGGCATGTTGGCGCCTTCCGCGACAGCGATGACACCGTTCGCGACCAGAGTCTTGGCATCTTCTTCGTTCAGTTCATTCTGCGTAGCGCAGGGCAGAGCGATATCTACCTTTACGCTCCAGACATTGCCTTCGGTATGATATTCCGCGTTCGGACGATAGTTGGTATATTCAGCCAGGCGGGCACGCTTGACTTCTTTGATCTCCTTAACTGCAGCCAGGTCGATACCTTCCGGATCATAGACCCAACCAGTGGAGTCGCTTAAGGTGACGACGTTCGCGCCAAGCTGCTGAGCCTTCTCGCAGGCGTAGATGGCAACATTGCCAGCACCGGAGATAGCGACGGTCTTGCCAGCCAGCTCGATGCCGTTGCACTTCAGCATTTCCTCGGTCAGATACAGCAGACCATAACCGGTAGCCTGCGTGCGGACCAGAGACCCGCCGTAATCCAGACCCTTACCGGTCAGAACGCCTTCATACAGGTTGGTGATGCGCTTGTACTGGCCATACAGATAGCCGATCTCACGGGCGCCTACACCGATGTCACCGGCCGGAACATCCACATCCTTGCCGATATACTTGTACAGTTCGGTCATAAAGCTCTTGCAGAAGGCCATGACTTCACGGTCAGACTTGCCCTTCGGATCGAAATCAGAGCCACCCTTGCCGCCGCCGATCGGCAGGCCGGTCAGGGAATTCTTAAAGATCTGCTCGAAACCAAGGAACTTGATCACGCCCAGATTGACGTTATCACGGAAACGAAGTCCGCCTTTGTACGGTCCGATCGCGTTATTGAACTGGACGCGGAAACCGCGGTTGACCTGGATCTTGCCCTGATCATCCACCCACGGTACACGGAAGATCAAGATACGGTCCGGCTCGACCAGACGCTCCAGAAGAGACTCATAACGGTATTTTTCTTCATTGGCATCAACGATGGGACGAAGAGATTCAAGAACTTCTTTTACAGCCTGGAGAAATTCCGGCTGGTCAGCGTTTTTCGCTTCCACACTGGCGATGATCTCATCAACGTAACTCATGAAATAAACCTCCTTCAAATAACAAAATGGCGCGAACTATGAATAATAATTCAACTTTAGCCACTTAAACTGTTAATATTATAGTATGTACGGAATAAAAATGCAAGGCGCGAATGAAAAAAATTCATATTTCATTCGCGCCTTTTTTTGTTCAATATGCACGATGATCAATCGGCAAGAAGAACGGAACCACCCGTCAACGCGTAGGTTTTTCCTCTATACAGAGCTTTCAGCTCGCCATGGAAGCCTTCGGTCTTCAGCAAGAGACCCTCGGACGTCCGCTCCAGCGTAGCACTGGCCGGTTCTTTGTCGGCATCGGCATAGACCTTAACGACAGAAGATCCGGAAACATCGCAGATATGAAAGGTCACATCTTTGGTATAATCATAGTCTGCCGTCATGGTCTCGGAACCGGTCACGAAGATGTGATCTGCCTTGATAAAGACGGGAAGGGAGAAATAATCATACTCTTCCGTGAACCAATGACCGCCTTCATAGACTTCATGCTTGAAGATGTGCATCCAGCGGCCTTCCGGCAGGTAATACCGGACGCGGCCGGAAGGATCAAAGATCGGCGCCACCAGCACGCTGTCTCCCAGCATATACTGACGATCCAGATACTGACAGGTCTCATCCTCCGGGAACTCCAGGACCATAGGACGGATCATCGGAACACCAGTCTTATGGGTAAGGACTGCCTGGGAATACAGATAGGGCATCATGCCCAGCTTCAGCTTGGTGAAGGCACGGCACACATCGACAGATTCCTCACCATAAGCCCACGGCACCTTATACTGGCCGCTGCCGTGATACCGGCTGTGGGTGGAGAGCAGGCCGAACTGCGTCCAGCGTTTGTAAATATCCGGCTCGCAGCCATCTTCAAAGCCGCCGATATCATGGCTCCAGAAGCCGAATCCGGAAAGCATGAAGGACAGGCCGCCTCGCAAGGACTCCGCCATGGACGGATAGTTCGAGGTGCAGTCACCGCCCCAATGGACCGGGAAGGCCTGACCGCCGGCGGTAGCGGAACGGGCAAAGAGGACCGCTTCACCAATGCCGCGTTTACGCTCGAGAAGATCAAAGACTGCTTTATTGTACAGATGAGTGTAATAATTATGCATGAGAACGGGATCGGCTCCGTTGTAATAGACACAATCGGTCGGGATGCGCTCGCCGAAATCCGTCTTGAAGCAATCGACACCCATATCAAGCAAAGCTTCCAGCTTGTCCTGATACCATTTTACGGCGGCCGGGTTGGTGAAGTCTACGATGCCTTGTCCGGCCTGCCACATATCCCACTGCCAGACGCTGCCATCGGGACGTTTGAGGAAATAACCATTCTGCATGCCCTCATCGAAGAGAGGAGACTTCTGACCAATGTAGGAATTGATCCAGCAGCATACTTTGATGCCCCGATCATGGATCTTCCGGATCATGCCCTTCGGATCCGGGAAGTTGGGATGCCATTCAAAATTACACCACTCAAATTCCTTCATCCAGAAGCAGTCAAAGTGGAAGACATCCAACGGAATGCCCCTTGAAAGCATGCCATCGATGAACTCAAGAACAGTCTTCTCGTCATAATCGGTCGTAAACGACGTGGAAAGCCACAGACCAAAGGACCACTTGGGAGGAAGGGCAGGACGGCCTGTAAGGGCCGTATAAAGGCTCAGAGAGGCCTTCATGGAACCGCCTGACACAATGTAATAATCCAGTTCCTCACCAGGGACGGAAAACTGCACGCGGGACACCTTTTCCGAGGCGATCTCATAGCTGACCTTTCCGGTGTTGTTTACGAAAACACCATACCCGCGGCTGGAGATGTAGAACGGAATATTCTTGTAAGCCTGCTCCGAACCGGTGCCGCCATCCTGATTCCAGATATCGACAGTCTGTCCGTTTTTGACAAAGGGAGAGAAGCGCTCGCCCAGGCCGTAGATCGTTTCCCCTACAGAAAGGCTCAGCTCTTCTTTCACATAGGTGCTGTCCGGCCCGATGGCATAGCCCAGAGACCGTCCGGGACTGGAAGTCAGAAGAGTATCCTGATCATAGTAGGTGATGGAGAGAGGCTCTTTTCGGATCACCGCGGACAGGTCTCCGCTTTTTACTACGATCGTATCCGCTTCCTCATTTACGCAAAGAGGCTCGCGGGAGGAGGGAACGCTGAAGATGGGAACGTTCGATCCGGCCCCTTTATGATGGTAGGCATGGATATGCAGAATGCCTTCCATCGGGGAGTCGATCTCGATGGTCATCATGCCCAGATTCAAGGTGCGGCCTCGGCTGTGTACCGGGGCGAACGGCGCGTACAGCGTAAGCTGATCCGGACTCGTTTTGGTCTCATAGACCATATAAGGATCCTGCAATGAGAAGCCATCGCGGATCATCCAATATCCATCCGTAAATTTCATAAAAAGGATTCCTTTCTAGAGGATCTTTCAGGAGAGAGAAGTCAGAACGCCGGCAAAAGGAGCGCTGAAAGGAACTTCAACGATCTGTCCCTTGGCATCCTTGGAGGCTTTTTCTTCTTCAAATACATACCCTTTAGTGGCCAGATAACGCATGGCGCGCGCGACATTTAATGTCTTTACGCGGGGCGTTTCTGCCGTAGGATCCAGTTTCAGGTCCAGCATAGCCAGCACAGCCTGCTCGGTCAGTTTGCGGATGCCTTCAAAATCACCCGCCTTGAGCAGAGAATCGGGAACCATCCAGGAACCGCCGCAGCACAGAATGCGCGGGAAGGAAAGATACTCCGTCACATTGGAGGCATTGATGCCGCCGGTGGGCATGAAGGACAGAGTGGTATACGGGGCTGCCATGGCTTTGATGGCTTTTAAGCCGCCGCTGGCTTCCGCAGGGAAGAACTTGACGGTATCCAGACCCAGTTCCAGCGCCTGCTCC
>ONBQ01000157.1 GCA_900316145.1 uncultured Eubacteriales bacterium | reverse complement strand
GGTGCTGCAGCACCTTCATCTGGATCAGGCCTTCATTGCGCAGGTTAACACGGGCGGAAGCCTCATCGATAATATCGATGGCCTTATCCGGGAGGAAACGCTGATGGATATAGCGGGTGGAAAGGGACACCGCGTCTTCAATGACCTCATCGGAGATCGATACATTATGATATGCCTCGTATTGCGGACGAATGCCTTTAATGATCTCGACCGTATCCGCTGCGGAAGGCTCATCTACGATGATGGGCTGGAAGCGGCGCTCCAGAGCGGAATCTTTTTCGATATAGCGGCGGTATTCATCCAGGGTAGTCGTGCCGATGATCTGCAGCTTGCCCTTGGCCAGAGCCGGCTTTAAGATGTTGGCCGCGTTCATGGAATTCTGCGCGTCGCCGGCGCCGACCAGATTATGGACCTCATCTACCACGAGAATGATGTCGCCATCCGCCTGCACTTCGTTGATGATGGCCTTCATGCGGGCTTCAAACTGACCGCGGAACTGGGTGCCTGCCACCAGACCGGTCATATCCAGCACAAAGACCTCTTTGGTCATAAGCTTGACGGGGACCTGACCATTCGCGATACGCAGCGCCAGTCCCTCCGCGATGGCAGTCTTGCCGACACCGGGCTCACCGATCAGGATAGGATTGTTCTTGGTGCGGCGGTTCAGGATCTGCATGACGCGGTCGATCTCCTGATCCCGGCCTACGATCGTATCCAGCTCACCGCGGCGGGCCTGGTCAGTCAGGTTGGAACCGAATTTCATCAAAGTACGGATCTTGGAATTCTTTTTCCTGGGTTCCTTCGACTCGGAAGAGGGGCCGTTTTGATAAGCTCCGCCCGGTCCATATCCTTCCTCTTCGGACATGTCCAGGATCTCATCCGGATCTTCGGAAGAATCTCCGTCCGGAGTTGCACCGGTCATCATTTCCATCATTTCAGGGGGAAGCATTCCCTGCATCATATCCTGCATTTGCTGGGGATCCACATTTTCCAGCATTTCGGTCATATGTTTAGCCATTTCTTCCAGCTGCTCTTCGGACAGATCCGTCTTGCCCAACAGGTTTTTCAAGGAAAAACCTTGCTTTTGCGCACAGGTCAGGCACAAGGCCTGCTGCGTGGGCCGACCGTTCTCGAGTTTGTTGACAAAGACAACGGCTACATTTTTCTTACAGATATCACAAACCATAGAATCACTCCTTGCGTGGTTATTTATATAATCACCTTAACATATTATACACTATGAATTAAAAAATTACAACGGGCAGATTATGATATTTTTGTAAACTTTCAGTAAGAAAGCCTTGATTTGCACACCACGGGGAATTGTGCTATAATAGGCCGCGACCGGCGGCTGAAAAGGCCGTCAGTCGAGAATTCACTGATAGAAAGATGATCATAGATATGTCTATTTCACAATATATGGATGCATTAAAAGCAGGACGCAAAGAATACCAGTCCTGCGTGGCCAAGGGGATCAACCCTTATCTGAGCGTGCTGGAGGAGATCACCTCCAACGCTGTCATTGACGCGGAAGTGCCGCTGGGCACGATGCAGATCCCGCTTAGCAAAGTAGTCGGGACCAATGCCAAATCCCGCAGTACCGCCTTTGCCAGAAATTTCATGCCGCTTCTGGAAGCTAACACAGAATTCGCTTTTAAGTGGAGTTCTCTATGTGACAGTCATCTGGAGGAGGGTATCCGGGATTCCATCATTTGCTATGAATATCTGAACCGTTACTACGTGGTAGAAGGAAATAAACGAGTCAGCGTCCTGAAATTCTTCGGAGCGGTGACCATCAACGCCCAGGTCACCCGCGTCATCCCGCGGTATCGGGAAGACGACCAGAATATTCGTCTGTATTATGAATATCTGGATTTCTACAAAGTGTGCAATGTGAATTATCTCTGGGTCACCAAGGAAGGGTCCTTCCGCAAGATCCTGGAAGAGATCGGCAAAACGAAACCTGAAGACTGGAACGCGGACATGAAGAAAGAGTTCTTCTCCAGTTATACCCGGTTTGAAAAAGCCTATGAAGAAATGGGCGGCAAGCATCTGCAGAATGTTTCTACCGGAGACGGGTTCCTGAAATATATCGAAGTATTCGGATATGAAGGCCTGCAGAATAAGCTGCATAACGAGATCGTAGCCGAAGTGCGCAAGCTTTGGGATGAACTGGTCCTTCTGGATAAGCAAGAGCCGATGGATACCGTTATGGATCCGGAAAAAACGACCGAGGAGACCAAGAAACCGGATATGCTGAGCCGCCTGATCACAGGCGCCCCGAATCCGGACCGGCATCTGAAGATCGGTTTCGTTCATGACAAGTCCAAGGAGACTTCCAGCTGGACCTATGCCCATGAACTGGGACGCAATTATCTGGAAACGGTCTTTAAAGGACAGATCGAGACGGTGGTCAGGGAAAATGTATTTGACGGAGAGCAGACCCCGATCGAGGTCATGGAAGAGATGATCGAAAACGGGGTCCAGGTCCTCTTTACGACCACACCCAGACTGGCGCAGGCTGCCATCACCATCGCCGTCAAATACCCGAAGGTCAAGGTCCTGAACTGCGCGATCAACAGCGCTTCCTCCCATATGCGCTCTTATTACGGCCGTTTATATGAGCCTAAATTCCTAAGCGGCATGATAGCGGGCTCCATCACGCGCACGGACCGCATCGGCTATGTGGGGGATTATCCGGTCTCGGGCATGCTTTCAAGCATCAACGCCTTCGCCAGAGGAGCGCGCATGGTCAATCCGAAAGCGAAGATCTATCTGGCCTGGTCCACCGCCAAAGATACCAATATCGATGAAAAAATGTGGGAATACGGGGTGGATCTGGTCAACAATCAGGATATGATCACTCCGACCACGGCAACACGGCAGTTTGGCCTGTATCAGTGGGGAGAGGATGGGTCTCTGACCAATATCTCCACCTCGATCTGGAACTGGGGCCGCTATTATGAGCGCATCGTAAGAGGTATCCTGAACGGATCCTGGAGGGATGAAGAGATCGGAGAGGTACGCGCCGTCAATTACTGGTGGGGATTATCCGCCGGAGTCGTAGATATCGTGTATTCCCAGAGTCTTCCTTCCGACACCCGCCGTATGGTGGAATTCATGAAGAAGATGATCATGCGCTGGGAGTTTGATCCCTTTGCCGGCCTGATCAAGGATCAGCAAGGCAACGTCCGCTCGCCGGAGGATGGAAGCCTGTCCACCTATGACCGTATCAACATGGATTGGCTGATCGACAATGTGGAAGGCACCATTCCGCTCGTCTGGGAGTTTAAAGAAGAGGCACAGCCGCTGCTGAAGCAGGAGGGCATGACTCTTCAGAAAGTCACTTCAACGCAATAAGGAGCTTTAGATCATGCTATTTACCTGTTCACATGGCCGCAAGATCGAGGTCGGAGGCAAGATCCTGTTTCTGGGTGACAGCATCACCGATATGGGCATGTATGTTACCTATCTGAACGCTTACCTGGAACTCTTCCAGTCCGGCAGCGGGATCACGCTGTACAATCTGGGATTGAGTGATGAAACGGTCTGCGGCCTGACAGAGCCGGGCTACGGGTACCCAAGACCCAACATCAATGACCGTGTCGATCGCGCCATGCTCAGCGTAGAACCGAACTGGGTCGTCCTGATGTACGGGATGAATGACGGCATCTATCATCCCTTCAGCGAAGAGCGTTTTTCCGCCTATAAAGAAGGTATGTGGAAGCTCATACACAGACTGCAGGAATATGGAGTCCATATCGTCGTCATGACGCCGTCTCCCTTTGAAACGGCAGCTGTGCCGGAAGGCCTTCAGGAGGATGGAGCGGAGCATTATGATTTTGTAAACGCCAGCATCCATTATGATGATGTACTCAAGCGGTACGGACAGTTTATTCTGGAAGAGGTCGCGCCTGAGGTGGACCTGGTCATCGATATCCATCGCGCGTTGGAAGGCGGGATCTATACCGAGGACCGCGTGCATCCCGGATGGAAGGGCCATTATCTGATGGCGAGGGAGATCCTGAAACGACTGTTCCATGTCCATGTCGAGAGGCTGGATCAGGTCATTCCGGATGAATTAAAAGACCGTTTTTATGCCAGAGATCAGCTGCTTCACCAGTTTTATGTGGAGGCAGTCGGGTATGAAAAGCCGGATCATTATGAAACGGACACCTACCGCCGTACCATGCTCAAATATCAAGGCCTGAACCGCAAGGTCGCGGAATACATCGATGAAAACCCGGATATGTTCAAACCGCAGGTGTCACAGTGGCATGGGTTTCAACGGGAAGACTT
>ONBQ01000156.1 GCA_900316145.1 uncultured Eubacteriales bacterium | reverse complement strand
TGACGTCGAACCGCACGTCTCCCTCCTGCGGATGAGAAGCCAGATACAGGCTGAACGCCCTTGCCATATGACGCTTCTTTTGGTGATCCACGGCTTCTGCCGGATCTCCAAACCGGTCCGTACGGCGGTATTTCACCTCGACGGCCACCAGCACCTGTTCCGGAGAGCGTGCCAGTATGTCCAGTTCTCCCGCCCGGGTGTAATAATTTCTTTCCAGAATGCGGTATCCCTTGCCCGCCAGATAGCCGGCTGCCATCTCTTCAAAGCCACTGCCTGTCCTGCGATGACTGATCATATAAAGTGCCCTATAAAGCTCCTTCTGTGGATCGGACACGGCCCGTATTTCCTGATCGCTTCGATATGCTCTTTCGTACCGTATCCCTTATGTTTCGCGAATCCATATTCCGGATATACGCTGTCATACTCCCGCATGATGCGGTCCCTGGTCTCTTTGGCCAGAATGCTGGCCGCCGCGATAGAAACGCTCTTGGCATCTCCCTTTATGATATCTTCCTGGCGGATGGCCAGATCCGGAAGCCTTAGCGCGTCGATCAGCAGAAGGTCGGGCTGTACGGACAGGGCCTCTATCGCCTTTTTCATAGCCAGTTTTGTCGCTTCCAGGATATTGATCTGATCGATCACCTTTTCATCGATGATCCCGACTCCGTAAGATAAGGCTTTTTCCTGGATCAGCGGAAACAGTTCCGCTCTTTTTTTCTCGCTCAGCTTTTTGGAATCATTGACTCCTAAGACCATGACCTCCGGATCCAGCACACAGCAGCCGGCCACGACCGGCCCTGCCAACGGACCGCGTCCGGCTTCATCCAGCCCTGCGATAACCATAAATCCGTTCTTTCTGGCTTCATTTTCATATTCCGACATGTCCTGATAGCGCCGGATCAGCTCTTCTGTCGTGATCCTGGCCATGTCAGACCTCCGGTCTTTCTAAGGACACGCGGCCGATCTTGCCGGACCGGAACTCATCGACCAGCATGCGCGCCGTACGGGAAAAGTCGATCTCTCCGCCGGAAATGCGGAAGCCCCTCTTGGCCCCGATGGTCTCGATCAAAGGCACCGCCTCCTGGGCTGCTTCCTCTTCTGTAAGGTTGTAGCGCTCACACAGACCTTCTTTGTATTCCTGCTTCAGGAACCCGATCAGCTGATACGCCAGATCATCCATATCCAGCAGTTCATCCTTGATGGAACCCACCAGCGCGATGCGAGAGGCTACCAGAGGATCTTCAAACTTGGGCCACAGCATGCCCGGGGTATCCATGAGCTCTAAGTTGCTGCGGATCTTGATCCACTGCCGCCCACGCGTTACGCCGGGTTTATTGCCGGTTTTGGCGGCGCCGGACCGACCCGCCAGCTGGTTGATCATAGTCGACTTGCCCACGTTGGGAATTCCGGTGATCATCATCCGGATGGGACGTTCCTTCATGCCGCGGCTGCGGTCCTTTTCCCGCTTCTCTTTGCAGACCTCTTCCGCGGTCATGCTGATCTGGTTCAGGCCCGCTCCTTTTAAGCTGTTGAGCTCGACCACGCCGAAGCCCTGCTCCTGATACCAGGCCTTCCAGAGGGCCGTAACGGAAGGATCCGCCAGATCGCTCTTGTTCATGGCAATGATGCGGGGCTTCTTTTTCCAGATCTCATCCAGATACGGGTTCTTGCTGCTGTTCGGGATGCGCGCGTCCACGACTTCGACGACCAGATCCACCAGCTTGATGTCCTGCTCCATTTGCCTCTTGGTTTTCGTCATATGCCCCGGAAACCACTGTATATCCATTCCTTACCCCCTGTAAAAAGAAAGTCCGGACGTATGCCCGAACTTATTTGGTCGCATTACTCAATAAAACCGATACTCTTGAACGGCCAGATGCGGATGCTGGCCTTGCCGACGATCTTGGACCGCGGAATGGTGCCCACAGCCAGGTATCGGCTGTCCTTGCTGACGATACGGTTATCACCCAGCACAAAATACTCCTTATCCGGAATGGTGAGCGGGAATGTCTGCTCGCCGCTGATGGCGGAGGTTTCGATAGAGATGTATTTCTCGACCAACTCCTTGTCATTGACAAAGACCTTGCCCTCACGGATATCAACAACATCACCAGGCAGACCGATGATACGCTTGATCAAAAAGACCTTTTTGCCGTTCTCAACAGAGGGGAATACGATGATATCGCCCCGCTTGGGTTCGCTAAAACGATAGATGAATTTGTTGACGATGACCATGTCGTTGGCATAGACCGTAGGCTGCATGGACGTACCCACGACCTGGTTATTCTGCGCGACAAAAGTAATGACCACCCATACGATGATCAATGCGACGGCGATCTCCTTGACCCAGCTGAAGATGCCGGACAGGATGGAACCGGCCTTGCGGCGGCGGTCCTTGCGCTCCTGGCGGATCTGCTCCTCTTCGGAACCGCCAAGCGGCTTGCCATCGAGATCCAGCTGCACAGGACGCTCTGTCTGCTCCGGCGCGATCTGCTGCTCGTCGATGATCACATCACCAAAATCAAATTCCTGCATGGCCCCACCCTTAGGCTCTGGCGTCTGGGACCGATCCGGCACACGGCGCGTAGGTTCGGAAACCTTGCCTTCCTGGCCGGAAGCTTCATTCTGATCTATATCAAAAAGGTCGTAAACCTTATCATCATTAGTCATTATATCTATACTCCGATTGGATTGTTGCTTATAAAAGCCCCGTTAAAGCTTTTTCAGAAAAAATACAGAAAGAGGGACTTAAAACAAGATAAGTCCCTCCATCGCCGGAACATCTCGTTAGATCAGATACGTTCCTTAACCTTGGCAGATTTACCGACTCTGTCACGAAGATAGAACAGCTTGGCCTGACGGACCTTACCTCTTCTGACAACCTCAATACGATCTACTGTCGGAGAATTGAGCGGCCATGTCTTCTCTACGCCAACACCATAGGACACACGACGAACGGTAAAGTTCTCTTTGATGCCGCCGCCCTGACGCTTGATCACGATTCCCTCGAACATCTGGATACGCTCTCTGGTACCTTCAACGATGCGGGCATAGACACGTACGGTGTCACCGACACGGAAAGCGGGAATGTTCTCTTTAAGCTGCTCATTTTCAATTTGTTTGATGATTTCGGGGTTCATGAGCTAAAACCCTCCTTTCTTCTCTGGGACACTCAATAATACATGCCTGATGCGCGGACCGGCCGTGTTCTTATACAGGTTTCGGGTAACAGCGGAGTATCCGATATTTAGCTTTACAAGTATAACATAAGCCTTACTTGATTTCAACTGGTATTTTGCAAAAGTTATCGATCTTTTTCCAATAATCTGTTATATATTTTTCTTTCCTTGATGGACATTTTATCGGGATCGATCAGCTCCGGCCTGCGCTCCATGGTCAGCTTCATAGCCTCCTCAAGGCGCCATTCATCGATGGCGGCGTGGTTGCCGTTCAGGAGCACCTCCGGCACCTCCATCCCCTCGAACACACGGGGTCTGGTATACTGGGGATACTCCAGATACATACCGGAAAAAGACTCATCCTCCGCGGATTCCTGATTGCCAAGGACGCCTCCCACCATGCGGGAAACGGTGTCCATGACGACCAGGGCCGGCAGTTCTCCGCCCGTGAGAACATAGTCTCCGATGGAGACCTCATCGGTCACGATCAGGTCCAGCGCGCGTTGGTCGATGCCCTCATAGTGTCCGCACAGGAGGATCAATTCCTCTTCCTGGGCCAACTCTCTTGCCATCTGCTGGGTCAGCACTTTGCCCTTCGGACTCATGTACAGGACGCGGGGCTTCTTTTCCTTGTCCTTTACGATGTCCTGCCAGCACTCATAGACCGGCGCGGCCTGGATGACCATACCGGCACCGCCGCCGAAGGGATAGTCATCGACATGTTTGAACTTGTTGTGCGTGTATTCGCGGAAGTCCACCGCTTCCACTTCCAGGACACCGGCCTCAATGGCCCGGCCCATGATGCTCGCGGATGCCGCCTGAAGGATCATGTCCGGGAACAGGGTCATGACTGTAAATTTCATCTTAGCGCAGCCCTTCCATCCAATGGATCTTGATGATGCCCTCTTCCGGATCGATGTCCAGCACACAGTCCTCGATGATCGGAAGCAGGATCTCCTCCCCCTCCGGACTCTCCACGACAAGCACGTCATTGCTGCCTGTCTCCAGGATGTCCGTCACGATGCCGCAATCGTTTCCTTCTTCATCGATGACTTTGCAATCGATGAGATCCTTGAAATAATACTCGTCTTCCTCCAGGGGAATGGCATCCTCACGACTGACCCACAAAGAGACACCGGCCAGCTTTTCCGCCTCGTTGCGGTCCTCTACGCCCTTCAAGTGCAGAAGGACCAGGTTTTTAAACATGGAGGCCTTCGTCACCTCATAGGAACGGGTATGCTGCTCTTCCTCACCCTCTTTGGCCAGAAGAACGTGCTTAAGATCCAGAAAACGCTCCGGTTCGGACGTGACCGGAAAGACCTTCACGTCACCCTTGATGCCATGGGCACTGGTGATCTGCCCGATGCGGAACAGGTCCTCGTTCATGCTGTTACCCCTTTCGTTTCAAAAACGAGGAGAAAACCTATGCTTCTCCTCGCCCTTGTTAAATGATGTCCACAACTACTTTGTCGTCGTCTTTCACGGAAGCCGCTTTAACGACGGTTCGGATCGCCTTGGCAATACGTCCCTGCTTGCCGATCACTTTCCCCATATCTTCCGGGGCGACATGGAGCTCCACGACCAGCGTGCTCTCCTTCTGTGTCTCGGTAACGGTCACCTGATCGGGATGGTCCACCAATGCCTTGGCAATGACTTCTACCAATTCCTTCACAGTAGATTTCCTCCTGTACGCCTGATTTAGCTTATTCGATGCCGGCGATCTTAAGGAGCTTCTTTACTGTGTCGGTCGGCTGAGCGCCCTGAGCAAGCCACTTGGCAGCTGCCTCCTGGTTGATCTGGATCACACTCGGCTCCTTGGTCGGATCATAGATACCTACTTCTTCAATGAAACGGCCGTCACGCGGATAACGAGAGTCCGCAACAACGATACGATAGAAAGGTGCTCCCTTGGAACCCATTCTCTTCAATCTCATTTTAACCATGATATTTTCACCTCCTGCATAGTATTGTTCTATTAAAAATCATCGGAAATGTTGATGATCTTTACCGTTTATCAAAGGCCTGCGAACGGGTTCTTCCCGCCGAACAGCCCGGCCAGGCCTCCGCGCCTCTTGCCTTTCATGACGCCGGAGAACTGCTTCATCATCGACTTGGACTGCTCATACTGCTTCAGCAGCTGATTGAGCTCTTGGATGGTAACGCCGGCACCCTTGATGATGCGGCGCTTTCTGGACGAGTTCAGAATGTCCGGATTGCGGCGCTCCTGCGGGGTCATGGACCGGATAATAGCCTCCGTGCGGCCCAGCGCTTTTTCATCGACCTCCACGTCCTTCATCTTGCCGGACATGCCGGGGATCATACCCATGAGGTCATTCATATTGCCCATCTTCTTGATCTGCTGCATGCTTTCCAGCAGATCATCCAGGCCGAAATTGTTGCTCATCATGCGGGCGGAAACTTCTGCCGCCTTTTCTTCATCGATGGCCTGCGTGGCCTTCTCGATGAGGGACAGCACATCACCCATGCCCAAGATACGGGACGCCATGCGGTCCGGATGGAACGCCTCGATGTCCGTAAGCTTCTCACCCACGCCGGAGAACTTGACCGGCTTGCCGGTGACCGAGCGGATGGACAACGCCGCGCCGCCTCGGGTATCGCCATCCAGCTTGGTGAGGATGACGCCGGTGATATCCAGCCATTCATCAAAGTTGGACGAAACATTGACCGCATCCTGACCGGTCATGGCATCCACGACCAGAAGGATCTCGGTAGGCTGCGTCGCCTCCTTGATGTTCTTCAACTCTTCCATAAGAGCCTCATCCACATGCAGACGGCCGGCCGTATCGATGATGACCACGTTGCAATCCTGCTTTCTGGCCTGCTCGATACCATTCTTCGCGATCTCCACCGGATCTACATCGGTCCCCATTTCAAAGACCGGTACACCGACTTGACCGCCCACGACCTGCAGCTGCTTGACCGCCGCCGGACGATATACGTCACAGGCGACCAGCATGGGACGCTTGTTATCTTTTTTCATTAATCCGGCTAGCTTGGCCGCCATGGTGGTCTTACCGGCACCCTGCAGGCCGACCAGCATCATGACCGTGAAGCCCTTGTCGGAATAATTCAGCTGATTCTTATCGTCACCGCCCATCAACGCGATCATCTCTTCGTTAACGATCTTGATGACCTGCTGACCCGGCGTTAAGCTGCCCATGACCTCCTGGCCGATGGCACGCTCTGTGACCTTGTTGATAAAATCTTTAACGACCTTGAAGTTGACATCCGCTTCCAGAAGCGCCAGTTTGACCTCGCGCATAGCGGTCTTGATGTCCTTCTCGGTCAGCGCTCCTTTCCCCCTCAATTTCTTGAAGACATTCTGGAGCTTATCGGATAACCCTTCAAATGCCATTAATCGATCTCCATTGTGTAATTGATGATGTCATCCAGCAAAGCGTCCTTTTTCCCGCTTTCCGCGTTTCTGGCCGCCACAGCCATATTCTTCAGACGCTGGAACCGCTCTACCAGATGAAGCGTTTCTTCATAATTCTTCAAAGCAGCCAATGCTCTTTTAAAACTGTCATGTACCCCCTGCCGGCTGATGCCCAGCACCTCTGAGATCTCACCCAGCGAATAATCCTCCAGGATATGCATCCGGCAGACATTCTTCTGGTTTTCCGTGAGAAGCTCTCCATAAAAGTCAAACAGCAATGTGGTTTCGTAGATAGGATCCATGACAAGCCCTGCTTTCAAAGATAACCGCTGTAAAGGCGTAAACCTTGACAGCGGTTCAAATTATACATAATCCAGCAGTAAATGTCAATAGAAAAATGATAATTCTTTTTAATGAGATGGATTTAACAACTCCTGCTTCTTTTTATCAAACTCCTCCTGAGAGATCGCGCCTATATCGAGCAACTCTTTATAACCCTTGATGCGTTCAATGATCACCTGTTCGGGGTCTTTTTCCTTTCTAAAATATCCCCTGATGATCCAATGAAGGATTTCTCAGGGGATATACTGATCATTAATAAATGTGTTTATTTATCCAATTCTTTCTCGATCTGCTCGATCAGGATATTCATGGCCTGGATACGGGCATACTTCTTGTCCTGAGACTGGATGATGTACCACGGAGCGAATTCCGTAGAGGTCTTCTGCAGCATGTCATTGACCGCTTCCTCATACAGATCCCACTTCTCACGGTTGCGCCAGTCTTCGTCCGTGATCTTCCACTGCTTCTCCGGAGTATTCTGACGATCCTGGAAGCGGCGCAGCTGCTCGTCCTTGTCGATGTGGACCCAGAATTTGAGAATGATGGCGCCCCACTCGGACAGCTCTTTCTCAAACTCGTTCATTTCCTGATACGCGCGCTGCCACTGCTCATCGGTGGCAAAGCCTTCCAGACGCTCGACCATGACACGGCCGTACCAGGTGCGGTCAAAGATCGCGATATGGCCGGTGCGCGGCAGGCGGTTCCAGAAACGCCACAGGTACTGATGATGCAGCTCATCCGGCGTAGGAGACGCGATGGGATTCACTTCGTAACCACGCGGATCCAGACCGGAGGCCACGCGCTTGATGTTGCCGCCCTTGCCGGCCGCATCCCATCCTTCATAGGCGATGATGACCGGTCTCTTGGCGCGGTACAGCTCATTGTGAAGCTTCTTCAAACGGCGGCGGGCCTTCTTAAGCTCTTCTTTATACTCATCCTGCTCCAGGCTCTGATCCAGCTTGACATCGGCCAGAAGCGGCATTTCCTTCATCTTGAAAGTATCCAGCTCCAGGTTGAGCATCTGCGGATAATGACCATCCCAGGAACCCGGGCCGATCTTGCGGATGGAACCATCCTTCTTGGCCTGCAGCGCGCTTTCGATGGACTGGACGATGGTGCGGTAGATATCCAGATGCTGGCTGTTCTGATCATCCGAAGCGATGATGTTCCACGGAGCCTGCTTGGTATGGGTAGCACTTAACGCTTCCTCATAGACATCCAGATACTTGTCATATTCCTTATTCTGCTCCCAATTCTTCTTGGTAACACGCCAGGCGGTATTCAAAGAAGCTTCCAGCTTTTCAAAACGCTTTTTCTGCTCCTTCTGGCTGACATGCAGGAAGAATTTCAAGATAAGATAACCATCATCGACCAGCTGACGCTCAAAAACGTTGATGTTGTGCAGGCGCTTCTTGATCTCCTTGGAAGAGATCTTCTGCTCGATGCGGTAATTGGTCACTTCCTGGTACCAGCTGCGGTCAAAGATGCTGAATTGGCCATACAACGGAATCTTGGTCCAGTAACGCCACATAAGCGGCTTTCTAAGCTCATCCTGTGTGGGCTCTGTGATGGAATAGGTCTTAAAGCCACGAGGGTCCAAAGACAGAATAACATCAGACAGGACACTGCCCTTGCCGGCCGCGCCCCATCCTTCAAAGAGGATGATCACAGGAAGCCCGGCATTCTTGACCTCCTGCTGCAGGACGCCCAGACGGGCCTTCAGGCCTTCGATCTCTTCCTTGTACGCAGCCTTATCGACTTTACGTTTCAGATCCACGGTTTCCAACATGATTACTGATCCTCCTTATTCTCTCATTTATTGTTGATCAAACTCATCGTTGTCAAAATCATCATCCGGGAAGTGATCATCAAAGTTATCCTCTCCCGGGCCGTGACCCATCATTTCACGGATGCCGACACGCTTCTCAAGACGTTCTTTCTCTACCATATCAGACAGCATGTCCTTCACGGTCTTGGAATGGCGGATATGCAGGATATCGAACTCCGGGGAGGTCTTATCACCGGCGCAGCAATGAATGGTGCCCAGGCCAAACAGTCTCTCGCCAAAACTGCGGCGAAGCGTCATATCCGTGATGCGGTACAGACGGATCTCATCCTCATTGCGGCTGAAAAAGCCTTTGTCGATGATGAGTTTGGTCTCGGTTGCGCGATAACGGGTGAAAGACAGCGGCAGACCAAGAAACGTGTGCTTGCGGTCTTTCCATACATATTCAGACTTGTTAGTTTTTTTGCCCATGGTGATGAAGCCTCCCTGCAATGATCATGCTCTTTCTATTTTGCGAGAACGCCAGATAGGCCTTCTCCCTCATGTTGCCTATTATAACACAGAAAAAGTCATTATGTCTATGAATATGATAAAAAAATAAGAGAATTTCGGCGAAGTGCCAAAATACTCTTAGCCGTGTTCAATGCCACTTGAGGAAGCAGGCGGCTTTTCCTACATTTTTGTTCTAAATACTCTTTATGTGGGTATGGTTTTTCGCTTTTTTTACGGACTCTACCCACTACTTGACATGTTTTCACTTTTATGTAGGTATGTCAGACGGGGTAAAAGAAGTATAAAACCTACATAATTTGAAAAACAGACCTGAGTGTGGGTATAAATCCATGTTCCAAGGTCAGAAAAAGCATACATAGTTCCATAAAAAAGCTGATCAGGTGGGTATTTCTTGAAAAACATGAAAGGAAAAGACCCACCTTTTCTGTTTGGTTTCAAAAAATGTATGCTTTTTCTAATCAGACTGCGCCAGACCGGCATACAAAAACTTTATTAACTAAAAATAGGTGGGTCTTCCTCTGGATCTGCATCAAAAAAGGGCGTGTGAGTTCACACGCTCCTCCTGTGTTTATCCCAATTCATTCAGATACCGGCAGGCTGCCAAGGCGGCGGTCGCCCCATCCGCGGTGGCGGTGGTCAGCTGGCGCACATTCTTGCTGCGGCAGTCCCCTGCGACGTAGATGCCGGCGGTGTGGGTCAGGCACTGCTCATCCGTATCGAAATATCCATACGCGTTCAAGGCTGCCAGTTCCTTAAACGGTTCGTTTTCCGGGATCAGACCTATGGAAACGAACAGTCCGCTGCAGGGATAGACCGTGACCTCGCCGGTCTCTTTATGGTGGGTCTCGACGCCGGTCAAGGCTCCGTTTTCCTGTACCAGAGCCGTAATGGTCTGGGAAGTATGGATCTCCACGTTGTCTTTGATCGCCAAGGCTTCCTGCAGCTTGGCCTCACCGGTAAGCTGAGGCAGATCCTGCAGGATGATGACCTTTTTGCAGTTCTGCGCCAGAAGCAGTGCTTCCTGCAGCGCGGAATTGCCGCCGCCGGCCATGCACACGACCTGATCAGTGAAGAAATCCCCATCGCAGACTGCGCAATAGGACACGCCTTCTCCCACTAGTTCCGCCTCACCGGGCAGGCCCAGCATACGGTGCTTAACGCCGGTCGCCAGGATGATGGCCCGGGCTTCGTAACGACCGCCTTCTTCGGTGAGTACGACTTTCAAGTCTCCCTCTTCCTTCACCTCGCAGACGGTCTCGAACTCGATGTCCGCCCCCTGCTCCAGGATCTGGTTCAGCATACGCTCGGCCAGTTCATTGCCGCTGATCGTGGCGAAGGCCGGGTAGTTCTCTACCTTGGGCGAATGGGTGATCTGCCCGCCAAAGCCGTTTTTCTCGATAACGAGTACGGTCTTGGCATTGCGTCTTGCGTACAGGGCGGCTGTCATGCCGGCCGGGCCGCCGCCGACTACGATGATATCATACATGTGTTTTTCCTCCGGGTTTTACATAAAAGGCAACGGAAGGCTTTCGCCCAGCGTTGCCTTATGGACAATTATTTGTGCATCAGCCAGCCCTTGATGTCAGAGACACCACGGAACTTCTCGAAGCTGTCACCCTCGACCTTGACCAGCGTCGGAGCCTGATGGATGCCATACTTCTCGACCAGTTCTTTTTCCTCGTTGGCATTGAGGGTCAGGTACTGCACACCGGCCTTGGTCAGAAGCGCTTCCGCGGCGCGGCAGTTCGGGCAGGTGGGCGTTTTGAACAGGAGGATGGTCTCGGAAGATTCCTCTTTGGCCGGCGCTTCCGGAGCGACCGGCGTAATGACTTCGTTGAAGAGCTCCTTGGCGGTGCGGTCATCATCGACCGGAGCGGGCTTCGGACCGGTGTGGGTCAGGCTGGAACGGCCGATATTGTAGACCTTACGATCCTTGAACTCCTGCGTCTTGCCATCGTTCCAGTTCTGGACCGGACGATAGTAACCGGTGATACGGCTGTAGACTTCGGTCTTGGCGCCGCAGATCGGGCAGGTGTACTGCTCG
>ONBQ01000100.1 GCA_900316145.1 uncultured Eubacteriales bacterium | reverse complement strand
TATACCCGGTGTGGCCTGGAGAGCTGATCTCATCCGGTAAAGCATGTCTAAGAAGCAGCGATGACAACACAAAACGAAGGCCTTCTGGCTAAGCCAGTTAGCCTTCGTTTTGTTAAAGACTTATTTCACAGTCCTTTCAGACTCTCGGATATTGTCTGTGCGTGGCTAAAAGTGTTGAGCCACGCCTACTCGTGCACCTTTGGTGCACTCGTGGTGCGGCATTCGCCGCATAAGCAAAATAAAAGGAGAGCCTTCAGGAGAAAGCAAGCTTTCTCCTTTCAGACTCTCGGATATCGTCTGTGCGTGGCAAGAGTGTTAGCCAGGCCCACTCGGACACTTCGTAAGCTGCGCTTTCTCGTGTCCTCGTGGTGCGGCATTCGCCGCATACATCCTCATAAAAAAATGGGTTCGATTGAGAGCAAGCTCTCATCGAACCCATTTTTTATTCGTCTGTGCGTGGCTCTTTAGAATTCCAGGTTATTCACCGTTCTCGGATAAGGCAATACGTCCCTTATATTTCCCATTCCTGTTACGTAGAGGATGAGGCGTTCGAAGCCGAGGCCGAAGCCGGCGTGGCGGTTGGTGCCGTAGCGGCGCAGGTCGAGGTACCACCAGTAGTCTTCTTTTTTGAGGCCGAGTTCGTCCATGCGGGCTTCGAGCAGGTCCAGACGTTCTTCACGCTGGGATCCGCCGATGAGTTCGCCGATGCCGGGGACGAGCATGTCGGTGGCGGCTACGGTCTTGCCGTCGTCGTTGAGGCGCATGTAGAAGGCTTTGATCTCTTTCGGATAGTCGGTGACGAAGACCGGGCGGCCGAAGACGACTTCGGTGAGGTAGCGTTCGTGCTCGGTCTGCATGTCGCAGCCCCAGTAGGGTTCGAATTCGAATTTGTGATCGGCTTTCTGAAGGTGCTCGATGGCTTCGGTATAGGTGCAGCGGGCGAAGTCGCTGTTGACGACATGGTTCAGGCGCTCCAGCAGGCCCTTGTCGACGAAGGAGTTGAAGAAGTTCAGCTCGTCCGCGGCGTTGTCCATGAGGTAGCGGATGACATATTTGACCATGGCTTCGGCTACTTCCATATCGCCTTCGAGGTCGCAGAAGCTCATTTCCGGCTCGATCATCCAGAATTCCGCGGCGTGGCGGGTGGTGTTGGAGTTTTCAGCGCGGAAGGTGGGGCCGAAGGTGTAGATGTTGCGGAACGCGGCGGCGTAGGTCTCGCCGTTGAGCTGTCCGCTGACGGTCAGGGAAGCTTTTTTGTTGAAGAAGTCCTTGCTGTAATCGACCTTGCCATCTTCGGTGCGCGGCGGGTCGTTGATGTCCAGCGTGGTGACCTGGAACATTTCGCCGGCGCCTTCTGCGTCGGAACCGGTGATGATCGGGGTGTGGACATAGACGAAACCGCGTTCCTGGAAGAACTTATGGATAGCATAAGCGGCCAGGGAGCGTACACGGAATACGGCCTGGAAGGTGTTGCTGCGGCCGCGCAGGTGCGCGATGGTGCGCAGGTATTCCATGGAGTGGCGCTTTTTCTGAAGGGGATAATCCGGCTGGGAGGAGCCCTCAACGGCGATCTCGGTGGCCTGCATTTCGAACGGCTGGCGGGCTTCCGGCGTCAGGATGATGGTGCCGGTCACGATGATGGCGGAGCCTACGGGAAGCTTGCTGACTTCCTGGAAGTTCTCGATCTTGCCATCTTCGTAGACGACCTGCAGGGTGTTGAAGCAGGAGCCGTCGTGCAGTACGATAAAGCCGAGGGCTTTGGAATCACGGATACTGCGGACCCAGCCGGATACAGTAACTGTTTTTCCGTCAAAGGCCGCGGGATCCGCGAAAATATCTTTGATCATTGTATACATGGTGTTATAAACTCCTTACTTGGCTGCTTCTGTGTTTTTCACGATGACATCATGCGCGCCGCCTTCTACGATGGAGGTGGCGGAGACCAGTGTGATCTTGGCCTTCTGCTGCAGTTCTTCGATGGACAGGCAGCCGCAGTTGCACATGGTGTGTTTGACCTTGCTCAGGGACAGCTCAACGTTGTCCTTCAGCTTGCCGGCATAGGGGACGTAGGAATCGACGCCTTCTTCGAAAGCCATCTTCTTGTCGCCGCCCAGGTCATAACGCTGCCAGTTGCGGGCGCGGCTGGAACCTTCGCCCCAGTACTCTTTGACGTAGGTGCCGTTGATGTGCAGGCGCTTGGTCGGGGATTCGTCGAAGCGGGAGAAGTAGCGGCCCAGCATCAGGAAGTCTGCGCCCATGGCCAGGGCCAG
This sequence comes from uncultured Eubacteriales bacterium, assembly GCA_900316145.1. Classification (GTDB taxonomy): domain Bacteria; phylum Bacillota; class Clostridia; order Lachnospirales; family Bianqueaceae; genus RUG159. The sequence continues at coordinate 2,709 of ONBQ01000100.1, read as the reverse complement.
TGTCATGTGGTAGTCATATACGATACCGCCGTCAGAGCAGATCGGGATGTAGATGCCGGTTTCTTTGAAGTATTCATCACGCGCCGCGGCGACTTCGATAACAGCGGTAGCCTGACCGCGTCCGATACCCTTCTGCTCACGGGTGATGCAGATGGAACCGCCGCCGATACCGATCTTGATGAAGTCCGCGCCAGCCTCAGCCAGGAAGCGGAATCCGTCACGATCGACTACGTTGCCGGCGCCGACCTTAACGGTATCACCATAGCGCTCGCGAATGAAGGCCAGGGTGCGGCGCTGCCATTCGGAGAAGCCTTCGGAAGAATCGATGCAAAGGACATCCGCGCCGGCTTCGACCAGAGCGGGTACGCGCTGCTCATAGTCACGGGTGTTGATACCGGCACCGACGATGTAGCGCTTCTTGCTGTCCAGCAGTTCATTCGGGTTTTCTTTGTGGGCGTCATAGTCCTTGCGGAATACGAAGGAGGTCAGACGCTGGTTCTCATCTACGATGGGAAGAGAGTTGAGCTTGTGATCCCAGATGATATCATTAGCCTCTTTTAACGTGGTGCCTTCTTTGGCGTAGATGATGGACTCGAACGGAGTCATGAATTCCTTGACCTTGGTAGAAGGATCCATGCGGGTGACACGGTAGTCACGGCTGGTAAGGATACCGACCAGCTTGCCTTCCGGCGTACCGTCTTCGGTGACAGCCATGGTGTCATGACCGGTGCGGGCCTTCAGTGCCAGAACATCCGCCAGGGTATCATCCGGCTTGACGTTGGAATCGCTCTTGACGAAACCGGCCTTGGTGGCCTTGACACGGGCTACCATAGCGGCTTCATCTTCGATAGTCTGGGAACCGTAGATAAAAGAAATACCGCCTTCAGTCGCCAGAGCTACAGCCAGTTTCTCGCCGGAAACGGATTGCATGATAGCGGAAGTAAGCGGAATATTCATGGTTAACGGACAATCTTCCTCGCCTTTGCGGAACTTAACAAGGGGAGTTTTCAAACTGACATTGGACGGAATGCACTCAGCAGAAGAATAACCGGGTACCAGAAGGTACTCGCTGAATGTACGGGACGGCTCAGAATAGTAAAATGCCATAACAGTTTAGCTCCTTTTCCGATTGAGTATTTTATTCATTATAAATGTACAGGGCGGGAAAGTCAACGAAATGCGGTCAAACAAAATAGACAAAAATCCAACTGAATTCTATGAAAAACGATTGCCAAATGACGGCATAAAAAGGTATAATAGACAAAGATATTTATCAGGAGTCGTGCGTTTGGATTCCAATACGAAAAATGGAGGACAATACGTTGAAACTTTCAGGGAAGGAAAAACTGGCGTATGGTTTAGGAGCGGTCGGAAAGGACATGGTCTACATGCTCTCTTCCGGTTACATTCTGTACTATTATCAGGATCTTCTGGGCGTTGACGCGTGGATCATGGGTGTCATCCTTATGGCGGCCCGTGTATTTGATGCTTTTAATGACCCGATCATGGGCGTTATCGTAGCCAAAACACGTACCAAGTGGGGCAAATTCCGCCCGTGGCTGCTCATCGGCACCTTGCTTAATGCGGTGATCCTGTACTTCATGTTCGCGGCTCCGCCAGCTTTGAATGGAGGCGGTCTGGTCGCTTACGCGGCGATCTTCTACATCCTGTGGGGCGTCACTTATACCATGATGGACATCCCCTACTGGTCCATGATCCCGGCTTTCACAGAAGGCGGAAAAGAGCGTGAGAACTTAACGACGCTGGCCCGTACGGCAGCCGGCGTGGGCTCGGCCTTGATCACTGTCGGCACCATTCTTGCGGTCCAGATGCTGGGCGGCGGCAATGAGGTCCAGGGTTTCAAGGTGTTCGCTTTGATCATCGCCATTCTGTTCATCGTCTTTATCGTGTTTACCTGCGTTTCCATCAAGGAGAAATCCACGGTCGATATGGAGACCTCGTCAGTTGGTGAAATGTTCAAAGCTTTGATCCGCAATGACCAAGCTATGACGGTCGTTATTTCCATCGTGCTGATCAACTGTGCTTTGTACATCACCTCCAACCTGGTCATCTACTTCTTCAAGTATGACTTCGGCGGCTCGACCTGGTACAATGACTACACCTTGTTTACCGCGTTCGGCGGCGGCATCCAGATCCTGTCCATGATGATCTTCTTCCCTCTGCTGCGCCGTTTCATGGATTCTCTCAAGGTCTTCTACGTCAGCTTCGGGCTGGCGATCGCGGGCTATGGCATCCTGCTCGTGCTCATGTTGTTGGGCGTGAACAGTCTGTATGTCCTGCTGGTTCCTGCTTTCCTGGTCTTCGCGGCCTTCGGTATGCTGACGGTCCTGACCACGGTCTTTCTGGCCAACACGGTCGATTATGGCCAGTGGAAGACCGGTCACCGGGATGAAAGCGTCATCTTCTCCATGCAGACCTTCGTCGTTAAGCTGGCCTCCGGCGTGGCGGCCCTGATCGCGTCCGTCGCGCTTACGATCGGCCACATCGGCGGGGCGGAAGAGGGCGATGCGGCGGTACAGGCGGCTGCTTCTTCTCTGGTCGTACTGCGCATGACCATGACGGTCCTTCCGATCATCGGTATGTTGATCGCCATCATCTATTTCCGCAAGAAGTTCATTCTGACAGAGAGCAAAGTAACAGAGATCGCAAAGGAATTAAAAACCAACGATCAGTAAATCATCATCAAAG
>ONBQ01000155.1 GCA_900316145.1 uncultured Eubacteriales bacterium | reverse complement strand
CTGCTGTGTCAGTGCTATCATGGAGAGAACATTCAGGTCGATAAAGAGGAGCATGAACTGCTTCAGGTACAGTATGAAGGCGAGGAACTGACCTTTACTTCGGAAGTCATCGTACCGAAGCGCAAGTATTCCTTCACCACCGGCCGAATGGAAAATATGTATCACATCCGCAATCCGCACTTTGTCGAAGCGGTTCTGGGTGATCTCCAGAATGCCGGCTACATCGCGGAGGATGAAAAGGGAGATCACCAGTATCTGGGCACCGAACTTCGGGGCATGGTCTTCCAGAAATATCTGCCCGGACAGTTCTTCACCCTGGGCGGCAAGTATTATGAGATGCTTCGCCTGACACCCGACGGTCGCGTCATGGTGCGCCGCGCGGCAGATCATATCACGGGACGTCCGCTGTACCGTCAGGTGCGCAGCTATGAACTGTCCAATATCCGGGATTCCCAGACCATGGGTGACCAGATCGATATTTCCGGTCTGCGTATCACCAGGCAGTTTGCCGATATCACGGTCAAGACTCCGTCTTATTGGGAGAACCCCACCTATAATGATTTTGAAAAAGGCCGACTGGTCAGCGTAAACGGTGTACCCGAACGCAAGTATCGCAGCAAACAGGTCCTGCGGGTAGAACTTCCGGCGGAAAAGGCTTCGGAAGCGATCTATACCACGCTGGTCCAGCTGATGAACGAAACCTTCCGCACGTTGTTCGCTGAGAACCAGGATTTCATCGTGGCGGTATGCCCCGGTGAAGCCAAAGCTCCCGTAACCTACAGCCTTGCCATCGAAGATGAGGCTCCGTGCTTCTATATCATCGAGGACAGCCAGCTGGATCTGGGACTTCTGGAAGCGGTCAAACGAAATCTGAAACGTATCTTCTCCATCGTGTGCGATTATCTGGATTGGCATACCGATACGTTAGCCAAGAGCCTGAATCCGGAACCGGAGACACCACCGGTCATCCCACCGCTGCCTGAACCGGAAGAAGGAGAAGCGGAACCCGAAAAGAAAAAGGGATTCTTCCGCAGACTCTTTGGCGCGATCGCGAACTTCTTTAAGAAGATCTGGCAGGCGATCAAGAACTTCTTCCGCAAGATCTTCAAACGCAAGAAGAAGGGCGAGGAGCCGGAGAATCCGGAAGCACCGCAGAATCCGGAAGGAACCGAAGAGGGCGTGACTCCGGCTGAAGAACAGGAACCGTTCGCAGGACCGGAAGAAATCGCTCCTGAAGCGCCGGAAGCCACTGAAACACCGGAGATCGCTACCGAGGAGCCGGAAGCTGCCGAGACACCGGAGACTGTAACCGAAGAACCGCAAGCGCCTGAGACCGAAGTCCCGGCGGAAGCGGAACCGGCTGCACCGGAAGAGCACACGGAATCCGAGAACAAAACGTTAGGCTCCGTATCCTATCGCGCCTTGTACGATATCGAGGATGATCCCGATGGAATCGATGACGCGCCGGAGAACCCGACGGAAGCTTCGGATGTCGATGGAGACCTGGTCGAGTTTGAACCGGAAAAAGTCATGACGCCGGTGGAAAGCCGCGAACGCAAACCGTATCATGAGCGGTACTATCTGCTCTACGGCGGCAAGCAGGTTCCGGAACACCTGGATGTCGCGGGAACGCTTCAGTTCCTGAAAGACTTAGGATTCGGCGATAACGAATTAAAGCAAGCCCGTGAAGGCAAGGACATCGCGGATCTCGTGGGAAGGACATTCGTCCCGAACCGGGCCGGAAGCCATTATTGTGACTTCTGCGGTGCCGAGCTGATCGGTAACGAGTATGAGCGCCTGGAAGATGGACGCGAGCGCTGCCTCAACTGCGCGCAGACATCCATCAAGTCGGCGCAGGAATTCAATGCGCTGTATCGGGAAGTGGTCCGCAATCTGGATATCTTCTTCGGAGTCAAGATCACGGTACCGGTCCATGTTGAGATGGTCAACGCGAAGAAGCTCCATAAAAAGCTGAAGAAACGCTTTGTACCGACCGGCAATTCCGATGGCCGCGTACTGGGCGTCGCGATCCGTCAGGGTGACAGCTACAATATCCTGCTGGAGAACGGAGCTCCAAGGCTTAGTTCCATCATGACTATGGCGCATGAAATGACGCACATCTGGCAGTACCTGAACTGGAATGACAAGGGCATCCAAAAGCTTTACGGAAAAGATAAGGAACTTGACATTTACGAAGGTATGGCCAAGTGGACGGAGATCCAGTATGCTTATCTGATCGGCGAGCCGGCCACGGCCAAACGGGAAGAGATCATCACTCTGGCCCGCGCGGACGAGTATGGACGAGGCTTCCGCCTGTATCTGGAAAAGTATCCGCTTACGACCGGCAATTCCTTGACCGGAAAGAAGACTCCGTTTACGAACAAAGAGAAACCTTTATAATTTTTCATTGCCGAAACAATACTCATTTTACGTGGGTATTGTTTCGGCATAAAAGCATTAGTGATTTCCGACCGGTCCCGGACCGGAAGAGGTGATCTGGTATGATATGGTATATCTGCCTTGTATTGGCGATCATAAGTATTCTGGCTTCGCTGGTGGTGCTGTTCGATCGTTCTCGAGGCAAATTAAGAGCTGGAATGTCCGTCTTGGGCATGGCACTGGCGACATTTATTCTTTATATTCCGATCTTCTATCAGCTGTATGATGTTCTGACAGCTACATTCAGCAGTATTATCAACGTACTGCAGGTCATATCGCTGGATGCGGATTATGTGAACTTCTATGACATGATCCATGAGGGATTCAGGCTTCACGCAGCATCCCGGTTCTATATGGGGCTTTTGGGTGTCGTGCACTTTATGTTGCCGGCGATCTCCCTTCTGGCCGCCTATAATATTCTGATCCACTACTATGCCAGTCTGAAGATCTTGTTTATGAACCGGCACAACCAGCCGATGTTCATTTTCTCGGATTGTAATGAGGAGTCATTATCTCTGGGAGAAAGCATCCGAAAGCAGGTGGGACGGTGCGACCTCATCTTTGCGGACGAATCCAGCTCTGATCAGTATCTGGATCGGATCGACAGTATGCGGGCCGTATTGTTCCAGGGAAGCATCCGGGATATGCATATCAAGCAGAAAAAGTCCAAAGATATCTATTATTTCTGCATTGATGAAGATGACAAAGATCTGAATACGGCGTTATCCTTGATCAAAAAGTATGAGGACCAGGATAAAGAGATCCAGAAACATACGCACATCTATGTGCTGACAGAGCAGAAAGACGTGGATCTGATGCTGGATTCCACGAACAAAGGGCTGATCGATATGCAGGTGGTCAGTATCCCGGAAAGAACGGCCTATCATCTGCTTCAAGAGTATCCTTTGTACCAATTTGCCGGACCGCAAGGATCGTTCGTTCTTCTGATCGGGCTTGGCGCTGTCAATGAGGCTTTATTGAGGACTGTTTGCTGGTGCGGCCAGATGGGATCGCTCATTCATCAGAAGATCCTGGTCATCGGAAAAGAGATCCGGCCGGTGGTGGAGCAGATGAGATACTTCTATCCGGGGCTCTTTACGGAAGCTTTCGACCTGGAGATTTGTGATGTAGACACGGATCGGGAATTATACGAGATGATCTCGGAAAAAGGGGGCCAGGCAACCTACGTATCCATCGATCGGGATGGAGATCAGGAAACGCTGGAAACCGCGATCGAAGCAAGAAAGATCCTGTACCGGACTGATCCGGACTTCCGCCGCTGCCCTCCGATCTTTGCCAGGATCCGGAATTCTGAAAAGCGGGACATGGTCTCCATGCTCCGCACTCCGGATTCCAACAATAAACGTCGAGTCTCGTATGCGATCATTCCATTTGGAGACCGGGAAACCACCTTTAGTTACGATGCGCTGGTACAAGAACCGTTGGACAAGCTGTCTTTAAACGTACACCTTGTCTATTCGGATATCTTCAGCGAGGGAGATCTGAACGTAGAAGAGGCACTGGAACAATACAATGTCCTGGAGGTCAATAAGCGGTCCAATCGAGCCAATGCCATGCATATCCGCTACAAGCTGGCGATGCTGGGACTGGATTATACGGATCGTGACGATGCCGAAGAGGTCGATTTGGATGATTACCTCGATGATGCGAAGCTTGAGATCCTGACGCAGGGGGAGCATGATCGGTGGGAGGCCTTCTATCTGTCCGAGGGTTGGACTGAAGCGACGCTGGATGAGGTCAGGGCATATAATGAGGCAGGCTTAAGCGGCGGACGCCATAATTGCGCGTTGCTGAAGAAACACCCCTATATCTGCCCGTTTGATGAGCTTCCCAAGGTATCGGAAGCACTGGGGCTTCAGGATTCCCGAATCTATGATCGGGAGCTGATCCGTCGCATACCCGATATCCTGCATGATCGGTGGAACATCTCAGGCAAGAAATACAAAATCATAAGAAGAGAAAACTGATGTTAAAAAAATTCAAAGAGTGGTTAAGCGTCTTTATTGTTAAAAACCCACGACGCGCGATCCTGATCGCGATCCTGCTGCTGAATGTCTTATTGTTCTTCATCGCAGGTTTTATCATCTCCAACCTGGCGGAATCCACCAGCCTGGAGCAGGATGGTTTCTGGGCATCCGTGTATTATACCATCAGCATGGTATTGGATGCCGGCTGCATCTCTTATGTCATCGAGGACCTGGGGTCTACCAGCGTCGCTTTGATCTTCGTATGTCTGGCAACGGTGCTGATCGGAATGATCACGTTCACCGGCGCTGTCATCGGTTATGTAACGAACTACATTTCCAACTTCATCGACAATTCAAAATCCGGCGCGAGGGCTCTCAAAACATCCGGTCATACGGTCATTCTGAACTGGAATTCCCGCGCGTCCGAGATCGTAAACGACCTTCTGTACACCGGTCATAAGGAAACCGTCGTGATCCTTGTCATGGAAGATGGAGATGCGGTAAAACGCGAGATCGATGATCGCCTGTCCGCTACGTTTAAGGAAGAGCAGAAGGATCTGCAAAAGCAAACAGCCGGCATGGGATTCTTCAAGCGTGTCGCGTATTATCGCAAGAACCATACGAAAAACCGTCTTACGATCATCGTACGCGAGGGTGAGACCTATTCGACCAAGCAGCTCAATGATATTTCCATCTCTCAGGCGGCAACGGTGATCATTCTGAGCAAGAACATCCAGAACACGATGTGCAAGTATGATTTTGAAGAACGTCGTGAGAACCTGGAGAAGGGCAACTCCAATACCATCAAGACCCTTGTTCAGGTTGCGGAAATGACCTCTGCGGAGGATTCCGCGGATGACCAGGCCATTATCGTAGAGATCGAAGATGCCTGGACCGAAAAACTGGTAAGCCAGATCATAAAGCATAAGGAAAAGAAGGGCAAGTGTAACATCGTACCGGTCACGGTCAACAAGATCCTGGGCCAGATCCTGTCGCAGTTCTCCATCATGCCGGAACTGAACACCGTCTACAGCGATCTGTTCTCTAACAAAGGAGCCGAGTTCTTCTGTCGAGAATATGAGATGATCGATAATATCGAGGCCACACAAAAATTGTATCTGGATACGCATCTGCATGCGGTGCCGCTTACGCTTATGGAGACCAAGACCGGTTCTTATGCCTACTATGTAGCGGAATATGAAGATGATCATATGAAGCTTACGGACTATGTACCTACTGATTATAAGGTAGAGGTCAATCCCGAGTACCACCTTGGGAAAAAGAACATCGTCATCGTTGGCCACAACAGCAAGAGCAAGGATATCATGAACGGGTTCAACGCGTTCCGCGGAGAGCATAACCTGAAAGAAGGAGAGATCCTCAATATCACCGTGATCGATGATGAGGCCAGCCTTAAAAAGAATAACTATTATGCAGAGTATCCGTATGTGACCAACTGCATCGAAGCGGATGTTTATGAGTCGGATAAGATCCGTCCGGCTTTGGAGAAAGCCATTGATGAGTTCGACGGGGATACCAGTATCCTGATCCTCTCCGATGATATGGTCATCAATGAAGATATCGATTCCGCGGCATTGACCTACCTGATCTATGTACATGACATCATTTTTGAGCGCAAGGAACAGGATCCGAACTTCGATGAAGAATCGATCGACGTTGTTGTAGAGATCCTTAATCCGAAGAACTATGATGTGGTACATAACTACAGTGTTAATAACGTTGTTATCAGTAACCGTTATATCAGTAAGATGGTCACGCAGATTGGCCGTAAGCAGCCGTTGTATGAGTTCTACGCGGATATCCTGACCTATGACGAAGAAGATGCATCCGATTATGAAAGCAAGGAACTGTACATCAAGGATGTGAAACATTTCTTTGGCCACCCGGATGGAACCGGCCATGTGACTACGGTGCTGCCGAAGACCTGTACAGCAGCGGAACTGATCCGGGCAACCTACGATGCCAGTCCGGACAACAACAAGGCTCTGCTTCTGGGCTATACCAGTCCTGGAGGTAAGATGACGCTCTTTACGGGAGATCAGCGTGACATCGAGGTCACCTTAACAGAGCATGATAAACTGATCATTTTCAGTAATCACTAAGATCGAAATCGCGGCAGAGCAAAAGGCTCTGCCGTATTCCCATTTACAGGAGACTCTATGATCCAGAAACACTACAGCGCGTTTATTTCCTATAAACACGCGGAAAAGGACAATCGGGTAGCGGAGGAGGTCCAACGCAGGATCGAGCGATTTCATATTCCGCGCGCGGTACGCAAAAAGACCGGGAAAGAGAAACTGGACCCGGTTTTTCGTGATAAAGCAGAACTGCCGATCACAGCCGATCTGAACGAGGAGATCCAATACGCGCTTGAAAATTCGGATTATCTGATCGTCATCTGCTCTCACTCGACCAAACTTTCTAACTGGGTCCCACGGGAAATCGAAACCTTCCTGAAGAATCACACGAAGAAGCAGATCTTTACGGTCCTGGTCGAGGGAGAACCCTATGAGGTCATTCCCAAGGAGCTGACGGTCGGAGAGCGTACCATCTACTATCCTGACGGGACCAGCGAAACGGTAGAGGCGAGCATTGAGCCGCTGTCCTGTGATTATCGAATGCCTTTCAAAAAGGCGGCTAAAGAAGAACTGCCCCGCCTGATGGCCGGATTGATCGGATGTCATTATGATGAACTGATCATGCGGGAACAACGGTACCGGATGCACCGCATGATGGCATTAGGTCTAGGCGCGCTTACGATCGCGGCCGGAGCGATCGCCTATCTGCTTTGGAGCCGTACAGTGATCCAGACCCATCTGACCCGAGAGCAAAGGTCCAATTCCATAAACCTGGCGCAAGAGTCACAACGCCTGCTGGAGGAAGGAGACCGGACGCAAGCCATAAAGCTGGCGTTGTCCGCGCTTCCTTCCGAAACCGAGGACAAGCCGGTGACCACAGAGGCCTCGTATGCTTTGACCCAGGCGATCGGAGCCTACGTTTCGCCCAGCAATTATGAGCTGGAGCCGGTGTGGACCTATGAGGCACCGGAAGAAGTGCGACTGATGCGATATGATGAGGAGCGCTTGATCGTTGCGGATACGCTGGAACAGGTGACAGCCTGGGATACGCAGACGCATGAACAGGTGTTTTTCAAAGCCTATGGATCTTCCATGGGAGAAAGTGTTAAGGAGATCTATGTTTATTCGGATCACAAGGCCTGTATAGTGACCACCAGGATCGTGGAAGCGGTAGACCTGGAAAGCGGCGATATTCTTTGGACCTACAGACAGGAGTCAGATATCGATATGCTTTCCGGGTCCACGATCAGTCATGCCAAGGACGTATTGGTCATCCTGGAGAGCAATTACCATGAACCGGCTTTAGCGCTGATCGATCTGGCAACGGGAACCGTCACGCAGCGCGTATCGCTGGATAAAGAAGAGTATACCGGCGCGTCCGTCGGGCAGACCTGTTTTTCTGAAGATGACACGCGGGTCCTTGTGGAGATCAAGAGGGAAGGCAACGGACGGAATGTGGTGATCGGACAGGTGGATCGTGTCGAAGGAACCTGGAGCGTTTTGCTGGAGAATTCAGAATCGTGGGTCCAGGCCCTTTCCTATATGCATAACGGCTGGATCTGCCTATGCTTATCTGACCGGACCGATGCATACAGCTACGGCTATAATGGCAACGGAAACTATTACGGCACGGTCACATCCGTACAAGCCTGGGATCCAGAGAAAGAGACCTGGGCCTGGGGGAGAAAGGTCCGCACGTTAGGGAAAGAGGTCAAACCGGAACTAAACGCAGTCCATGTAACAACGATCAATGGCTCGGAAATGGACATGGTGGAAATGATCCAGGACAACCGGCTCCTCCTTCTGACTGAAGACAAGGGGACGGTCTATTCCGACCGGTCGTTGCCATCAGGCGTTGTCTATCATGACATCCTCGATTTTGACACCTCATATTTCAATCTGATCCTGGCGAATGGACTGTTCGCGGGTGATTATTTCGCGGAAACAGATACCTTGTCTGCTTTCTCGGATCTGGGTGATCAGGTCCGCATGGCGGCTCATTCCTGGGATCCGTACACGGATACGGACTATGTCTTCATACTTAGGCAGACAGATCGCAATACGATCTATTATTACCGTTCAGGGATCTCAGATCAGGACTATACACCTGTTGAGGAAGAAGTACTGGCGCCGGATACGTTTTTGACCATGGATTATAAAGTCCTGGGTCCCTATGTGGCCACGATCCGCTCTCGGTATAATTCTCTGGAGCAGATCAGCTACTTTACCCTTTATCTGTATGATGAAAAAGATCTTGCTTGCAAGCATGTGATCGAGCTGGGAACGTCCGAACAGATGGGCCAGGCCAAGATCCTGCGTCTGGATGAAGCATCCAGCTCGCTGTACCTGGCTTTTTCTTCAGAGACATTTCAGGGGAATCTGCTGAAGGTGGACCTGAAAGAAGATACGGTCAGTCAGGTAACGGAGACTCCGCTCAATATGAATCAGCTGGCCTGGTCCGACGATGCGGTCTTCAGCATGGATCGTAACGGTCACATATTGTGGCGCCGGGCTTATGACGGTGATGAGGAGCAGGAATATGTTTGCCTGGATGAAACCGATTTCCAGCATTCTCCATGGCACATGACCGTATCGAAAGATGGCAGTATGGCGGCTGTCGTTCTGGAAACGATGAATTCGGGATCTTCCTGTCTGCTGCGTCTTTTGAATGTAAAGGAAGAACGATGGATCGAACTTTCCAAAGAAGTCTTCTCGCAGAATGAGGATATATCCGCAGAGATCTTAAGCGCCTGGGATGAGAAGGCAGAGCATCTGGCTCTGTCGGCCGCGGGACGATTGATCCTGATCGGGTCGGACGGCCAGGTCCTGAACAATACCTCTACCGGCGGAAGACAGATCATCGGTCTTACCTTCTACAATGAACAGCTGATCATCGTATACCGGAATGGTACGGTGGAACGGTATGACCCCGCGGATGGTTCCCTGCTTGGAACCTTTGATCTGGAGATGGAGTACAACTCTCTGTATGGGGAGCATGATGACAGCCTCGATGAGAAGAGCAAGGCGGAATTCTTCTGCGATGATGACAGACTGATGATCCTGATCCGCGGAGCAAAGGATACCATGTACACCATCCATACTGATGATTGGAAGCAGGAGGCCAGAGTGCGCAATTGCTTCCTGTATTCACCCGAAACGGATCGATATTACATCCATGCCAGCTATTCCGGTTCTCTCGGGTTCGGTTATTTCCACCGGTATTCTCTGGACGAACTGATCGAAAAGGGTCACAGGATCCTGGAAGAATAGAAATCAAAGAAGATGAAACGTTATGATGGTTTCATCTTCTTTTTTAAGCCGTTATGGAACAATAGCTTTTATGTCCCTCACGATCCTGTAAAAGGTTTTGATTTATAGGGAAAAAGGGAGTATAATAACTCTGTATTTTTTATGTGATCAGGGAGGTTATCATGGATCTGAAACAATACACCGATTATATCATGGACGCGACCGTGCGCCTGCTGGCGGTGGACTCACCCACCGGATATACTGAGAATGCGGCCCGCTGGGTCATGGACGAATTTAAGAGCCTGGGGTATGAACCGGTCCAGACGGTAAAGGGCGGGATCCTTGTTCCCTTGGGAGGAAAAGATCCGAAGAACGGCCTGCTTCTGGAGGCTCATACCGACACCTTGGGCGGTATGGTGCGCACGATCAAAGGCAGCGGTCGTCTGGAAGTAACGCCCTTAGGCGGCATGAATGCCAACAATGCCGAGGCGGAAAACGTTCGCGTCGTGACCCGTTTTAATGGCACGTATGAAGGCACCCTGCAGCTGAACAATGCTTCGATCCATGTCAACGGTGATTATGACAGCACCAGCCGCAAATGGAATGTGATGGAAGTCGTTCTGGATGAAGATGTTCATTCCGCGGACGATGTGAAGAAGCTGGGCATCGAAGTGGGAGATATCGTTTGCTTTGAGCCCAGGACCCGCATCACGGACAGCGGTTATATCAAGAGCCGTTTCCTGGATGATAAGCTGAGCGTGGGTATTCTGCTGGGGTATGCGCGCTATCTGAAAGAAGAGAAGAAGGAGCCGGAACGCAGCATCTACCTGCATATCACGGTCTATGAAGAAGTAGGCCATGGCGGCAGCGCCTCGGTGCCCGAAGGCGTGACCGAAGCGATCTCCGTGGATATGGGCTGCGTGGGTGACGGGCTTACCTGCACGGAGCGGCAGGTGTCCATCTGCGCGAAGGACAGCGGCGGCCCGTACTCCTATGAGATCGTCAAAAAGCTGATCGAGGCAGCTAAAAAGACAGAGGCGGATTACGCGGTCGATATCTATCCTTACTATGGCTCCGATGTAGAAGCCACTCTTCGGGGCGGATACGACATGCGTCATGGTCTGATCGGCGCCGGCGTATATGCATCGCACGGGTATGAGCGAAGCCACAGGGACGGCGCGGAGAATACGCTGAAGGTCTTAATAGGCTATACGCTCTGATCAAGGAGGATCCTATGTTTTTTCTCTTGAACATGAACTGGATCCTGATCGCGGCGGCGGTCATTCCGGCTATCGTGCTTCTGGTCATGGTGTACCGTACGGACCGGCTGGAAAAAGAGTCACGGGGGCTGTTGCTGAAGCTGGTCGGCATGGGGATCCTGTCCGCGCTGATCGCCCTGGTGCTGGAGAAGATCGGGACCTGGGTGCTGGATCGGTGCTTTAGTTATCCGAACACCTTATATTATGTGCTGACCTATTTCGTCGTGGTAGCCCTTTCGGAAGAAGGAGCCAAGTATTTCCTGATGAACCGGATGACCTGGCGGAATCCGGAATTCAATTGTCAGTTTGACGGGATCGTTTACGCAGTGTTCGTGTCCCTGGGGTTTGCTTTGTGGGAGAATATTCAGTATGTTCTGGCCTTTGGTTTTCAGACCGCTCTTGTGCGCGCGGTGACAGCGATCCCCGGGCATGCCTGCTTTGGCGTGTTCATGGGTGTGTGGTATGGCTTGGCCAAGCGCATGGAGCGCAGAGGACAAGCGGGCGGTGTCACGATCTGCCGCTGCTTGTGCCTGGTCTTCCCGGTCCTGCTGCATGGCACATATGATTATATCGCCGTAGTCAACATGGATGGCGGCAGTCTGTATTTCTTCGCTTTCATCCTGGTGATGTTCGGCCTGGCTTTCTGGATGGTGCGGCGCGCCTCCAGAAAAGATACGTATATCTGATCGAAAAGGATTAACAGATCTAAGTATGAATCTTTCAGCAGAGTTTTATCGTCAGAATTCGATCACGACCCGGGAGAAAATCCGGGTGGCCTGGAGCCTGAGCCTGCCGGCGATCCTGGCCCAGCTTACGACGATCCTGATGCAGTATATCGACGCGGCCATGGTCGGCCAGATGGGAGCCCGCGCTTCCGCCTCGATCGGCCTGGTCTCCTCCAGTCTGTGGCTGTTGAACGGCGTCGGTTCCTCCGCCGCTTATGGGTATTCCGTGCAGATCGCGCATGCCGTTGGCGCGGGAGACCAGAAGCGATCCCGGGATCTGTACAGGCAGGGCCTGATCGTGGTCTTCCTGTTCGGCTGCCTGATCGGCGGGATCGGCCTGGCTGTAAGCAACATGCTGCCTGTGTGGCTGGGCGGCGAAGAGGCGATCCGTCTGGACGCGACAAAGTATTTTCAAGTCTATATGTGGACCCTGCCGGTCGTTATGTTGCAGCGCTATGTAAGCGCGGCCCTGCAATCCGCTGGAAACATGAAGGTCCCCAGCATTTTGAACTCCCTGATGTGTGTGCTGGATGTGATCTTCAACCTGTTCCTGATCTTCCCAACGGGAGTCGTGGCTTTGGGACCACTCAAGGTCTTCATCCACGGCGCGGGCTGGGGCGTCTATGGCGCGGCATGGGGCACAGCACTTTCACACATCGTGGTTTTCTTAGCCCTGTTCGTGGCGGCCAGCTTCAAGAGCCGGGACCTGCGCTTCAGCCGGGGCCAGACAGTTCGTTCCGCGTTTCGGCTGGATAAGGAGGATTTTCGTAAGGCAGTCAAGATCGGAGTGCCGATCGGATGTGAGCAGGCAGCGGTCTCCGGCGCCCAGGTCATTTCCACCCGCATCGTAGCGCCTTTGGGAACGGTCTCGATCGCGGCCAATTCCTTTGCTGTCACTGCGGAAAGCCTGTGCTACATGCCTGGTTATGGACTGGGCACAGCTGCTACGACATTGGTCGGACAAAGTATTGGAGCCAAGCGGAAAGATCTGGCCAAAAGCTTCAGCTGGATCACGACATTCATGGGTATGGCCATCATGGGAGCAGCCGGCATCGTCATGTATTTCATCTGCCCCTGGCTCTTTCAGTTCCTCACACCGGTCCAAGAAGTCCAGACCCTGGGTATCCGGGTGCTCCGGATCGAACTGCTGGCAGAGCCGTTGTTTGGCGCCTCGATCGTCGCGTCGGGCTGCCTGCGCGGAGCCGGTGATACCTTGATCCCAAGCATTATGAATCTGGCCAGTATGTGGGGCGTACGTATTACCTTGGCGGCGCTTTTGGCCGGTACGATGGGCTTGACCGGTGTCTGGATCGCCATGTGTGTTGAACTTTGTTTCAGAGGTGCGATCTTCCTGATTCGTTTAAAATTCGGACATTGGATGGATAAAGCATGAGTAAAAAGAAAAAAGAAGCACAGACAGTGCTTTGGAAAGAATTGTTCCCGGACGCAGAACAGCATATGATGCTTCCTAAGCGGGAGAAAATGCTTCTGCTGCAGGACTATGAGGCAGCGATCCGTTGGTACAGAGACCGTAATGTTGCCGATGAAGTGATCAAGGAGCGCTTAAGCACGGAACGTCTCGGCGGCTTTTACGCCCATCCCGCAGTCTGCTGGTACCCGCTGGATCCAGGTGAAAAACTGTATCCGCTGGGTATGAAGCAGGGCGAGATGCCGATCTTCCGGCAATCTGTCTATTTGAAAGAAGAGGTCGTTCCGGAGCTTTTGCAGATGGCGCTCGATTTTACCATCAAGCGCTTCCCGAGCTTTGCGACGACGGTCAAGAGCGGCGTGTTCTGGCATTATCTGGATTCTACCAAGCGAAGGTTTTCTTTGGAGCCGGAACAGACCTTGCCCTGTTCTCCGATCCAGGTCGCTTCCAGCGGCTCACAGGTCTTTCGCTTGGTATGGTACAAGAACCGGATCAGCATTGAATTCTTCCATGTCGTGACGGATGGGACCGGCGGCATGATCTTCCTGAAATCCCTGACGGCGGAATATCTGCGCCTGAAGGAAGGGGTGGCTATCGGCCCGGAGGCAGAAAGCCATGGAGTATGGAATGTGGAAGATACGCCTGATGCTTCGGAAACGGCCAATGAATTCCTGCATATCCAGATGTTCAAGGGTGGATCCGGATTTACGGAAAAGCCCGGTGTCCAGCTTTCCGGAAAGCTTTCCAAAACGAAGCCCTGCCGGGTCCTGCATTTCGAGATGGCAGCGGATCAGCTGCACCAGAAAGCGAGGGAGAAGGGCGCAAGCATCACTGCCTATATGCTGGCGGTCATGTTCCTGGCCCATAAATTCGCCACCGAAGAGCCGGAGGGGATCGTGCAGTTCCAGGTCCCGGTCAATATGCGCAAGTATCATCCGTCCCGCACCACACGCAATTTCTCCATGTACTGCTTCATCGGACTCAGACTGGAGGAGATCACCACGCTGGAGGAGATCCTGCCTAAGGTCACCGCGCAGTTGAAGGAGAAGAGCGCCAAAGAGTCTATGGATAAGATGATGAGCACATCTGTCAAAATGGTCAATGGCCTTAAACCGATTCCACGGTTTATCAAAAAGCCGGTGGCAGAACGCCTGTATGGCTTCCTGGGGGACCGCCTGCTGTCCAATACGCTTTCCAACATGGGTGTGGTCACGATGCCGGAAGATCTGGCCTGCCACATCAAAAAGTTTGATTTTATCCTCGGGCCGAGCGTGATCAACAAGGCGGCCTGCGCCATGGTCACCTTTCAGAATACGGCAGTCTTTACGATCACCAAAACGACGGTGGAGCCATCCTTTGAGAAGCGCATGGAGAAGCTTCTCAGAGAAGACGGCATAGACCTTAAGATCGAAGGGAGCCCGTTGTATGAACGTTGATATCATCTACCCTGAAATAAAAAAGAAGGTCATCTTCCTGACCTGGCTGCGCAAGATACTGAACTGGGTCTTTCTGGCAGCTGTCATTGCCTGTCCTATCATCAACCTGGCTGTGGGCGGCAAGGCCTGGAGCGTTGTAGCGGTATGGGCGGTGTTTGGCGTCTGGAAAATGTTCGTTGCGCCGGATGTCATCGAATACAGCCTGATCCGTCAAACGTCGAACGCCGTGATCCTGATCGCCATTCTGTTCGCGCTGATCGATCAGCTGCTGGCTCCTGGCTGGGCGGGCTTTGTGATCCCGATCCTGGGGGTGGCGGCCCTGGTCCTGACGGCTATCTTTTTCTGCATCGATGTGCATACCCAAAAGCAGAATATGATGCCCATGATCTGGCTGATCCTGATTTCTTTTGGCTTTCTGCTTGCGGCGCTCTTTGGCTGGTCGGCGATGAACTGGCCTATCATCGTCCTGGGATCTGTTGCCGGCGTGATCGCGATCGTCGGCCTGATCGTGTTCCATAAGGAGATCTGGCTGGAGCTGAAAAAGAGATTTCATCTGCAATAAAAAAAAGCGAGAGGCCAAAGGTCCCTCGCTTGTCTTATTTATCTTTGGGAGTCAGCTGGTCGGCTTTTCCAAATTGAGTGTTATAAAGCTCGGTATAGACGCCGCCGGCTTTCACCAGTTCGCTGTGCTGGCCTCGTTCTACGATCTGCCCGTCTTTAACCACCAGGATCTCATCCGCAGCCAGGATGGTCGAGAGCCTGTGCGCGATCAGAATGGAGGTGCGCTCGGCGATGATGGGATCGATGGCTTCCTGGATCTTGCTTTCCGAGATGGAGTCCAGGGCGGAGGTGGCCTCATCGAAGATCAGAAGCGCGGGATCCTTCAGCAGAACGCGGGCTATGGAGATGCGTTGTTTTTCTCCGCCGGACAGCTTTAAGCCACGGTTGCCTACCATCGTATCCAGCCCCTTTTCCTGCGACTCGATGAAGTCATAGATATTGGCCTTTTTGCAGGCTGCGATCATGTCTTCTTCCGTAGCGTCCGGGCATGCATACAGCAGATTGTCACGGATCGTCCCGTTAAACAGATAGGTCTCCTGGGATACGACGCCGACATGGGACCTAAGAAAGTTCAGGTCCAGCTTGCGGACATCGATCCCGTCAAAAAGCACCGTTCCCGCATCTACATCATATAGACGGGGGATCAGGTTGATGATCGTGCTCTTTCCGGATCCGGACGGGCCAACGATAGCAACGCTGTGCCCGCTCAGCAGTTTGAATGAGACATCCTTCAGAATGGTGCGCTCCTTATCATAAGAAAAGGTCACATTTCTGAATTCGACCTGACCGGTCGCCCGGGACAGGACAAGAGCGTTCGGCGCGTTCTCGATCTCCACCGGAAGATCCAGATATTCAAAGATACGGGTGAACAGAGCCATGGAGCGGATCCAGTCCACCTGAACATTGAGCAGACTGTTGACCGGCCCGTACAGACGCCCCAGCAAGGCCACCAGCACGGTCACGTCACCAACGGTGAGAGTGCTGTCATATTTCATCATCAAGATTCCGCCGACCAGGTAGAGCAGCATGGGGCCTATGCTCGTAAAGGTCTGCAGAATGACACGGAACCAGCGGCCGGCCATGTTTTCCCGGATATGCAGGCGGATCATGCGCCGGTTGGCGCCTTCATAGCGTTCATACTCCTGTTCTTCCTTGCCAAACAGCTTGACCAACAGCTGGCCGCTGACGGACAAGGTCTCATTCAGGATACCGTTGATCTCATCATTGCACTCCTGCGCTTCCCGGGTCAGGACCCAACGGGTCTTGCCCGCCTTGCGTGTGGGGAGCGTAAAGAGGGGAACGACGACAAGCCCGATCAGAGCCAGGAGCCAGTTCTTCTGAAACATGGCGATCAAAGCAATGACCAGCGTGATGGAATTGGACAGGATGCTGGAAAACGTGTTGGTGATGACCTGCTCCACGCCGGAAATGTCACTCGTCATGCGGGTGATGATATCCCCCTGATTGTTGGTCGTGAAGAACTGCTGGCTCATCTTTTGCAGATGGCGGAACATGTTGTTGCGCATGTCATAGGTGATGTGCTGCGCAATCCAGGTGTTGACGTAGCTCTGGAGCACACCGATCAGGCTGGATGCGAAGGTAACGCCCAGGGAAAGCAGGATATAAAAGACCAATCGGTTCAGACTTCGCCCGATCAAGCCTTCATCTATGATCTTACCGGTAAGGATCGAGGGCAGGATCGAAAACGCGGAAGAGACGATCAGGCAGACCATGACCAGAACCAACTGTTTCCAGTAAGGGATCAGGTAGGAGAAGACACGCTTGAGCAGCGCGATAGAGACTTTTGGAGCGTTTTGCTTTTCTTCTTCTGTCATGAACCCCATATTGCGGGGACCGCCTCCGGGTGGCATGGCGACACCTCCTTTTACGCTTGTTTAAGATAAAGTATAGCATCGACGGGAAAGCTTGACAAGAACAACATAGCAAACAATTATATTGAAAACAAGATAGAAAGGGCCAGATCCATGAAATTGTTTCACATATCCGATCTGCACATCGGCCTCAAACTGCTGAACAGAGATCTAGTAGAAGACCAGGTGTACATCCTGGACCAGATCGTGAAGCTGGCTGTCGACAGGCAGCCGGACGTCGTGCTGATAGCAGGAGACATCTATGATAAGGCGATACCGTCCGCCGAGGCGGTCGAAGTGTTCGACCGTTTTATTTCCGATCTGACCGAGCGCTGCCCGGAGGCAGAGATCATGATGATCAGCGGCAACCATGACAGTGCCCCGCGTATCGATTGCTTCCGCAGCATCCTGTCCCGGCAGAAGGTGCATATGATCGGCCGTCCGCCCCAGAAAGAAGGGGAATATATCGAAAAAGTCACGTTAACGGATGATAACGGGCCGGTCCATTTCTATCTGCTTCCCTTTGTGAAGCCTTCGATGGTCAAGCAGATCACGGGCACACAGGAGAATGGAAACAACCTGTCCTATGATGAAACGCTGCATCGCCTGATCGCGAGGGAAAACATCGACCGTTCCGAACGCAATGTGCTGGTCAGCCATCAGTTCTATCTGCCGGTGGGAACGAAGGCGGAGGAGATCAAATGGGCCGAGTCGGAGATCCATACGGTGGGCAACATTGACCAAGTCTCTTCTGATGTGCTGGAGCCGTTTGATTACGCGGCATTGGGGCATATCCACAAGCCCATGAAGGTGGGCAGTGAATTCTGGCGTTACAGCGGCACACCAATCGCCTGCTCGGTCAGTGAAGCCGGGCAGGAAAAAGGCATCATCGAAGTGGATCTGGGGCCGAAGGGAGAAGTCCAAACAAGTGTATTGCCGCTGAAGCCCTTGCGGGAAGTGCGTGTGATAGAAGGCGCGTTCCTGGATGTGCTGGAGCAAGGCTGCCGTGATTACGTCACGGTGATCCTGACCGACAAAGAAGATCTGAATATCATCGACATGCAGGAACGGGTACGGGACGCGTTTCCCTATCTGCTGGAGATCCGGCGCCAGAAGGCAGGCTACCGGTCAAGGCAGATCAGCATGGAAGAGCAGGAGACCCTTACACCTTATGAACTGTGTCTGGCTTTTCTGACGGACTTGTCTGAACGTGAAAAAGACATTCTTAAAGATGTGATCAATACGGTGGAGGAGGGAACGGAATGAGACCGACACGATTGACGATGCAGGCCTTTGGGTCTTACGGCAGTCTTACCGTTATCGATTTTGAAGCGCCGGATCAGAACCTGTTCCTGATCACCGGAGATACGGGCGCGGGCAAGACCACGATCTTTGACGCGATTGTGTACGCCTTATATGGAGAAGCCAGCTCCTCGAGCAATAAGAAAGATGGCATCGTGCTGCAAAGCCAGTTCGCGGCAGAATCCGAGCCCTATGTTCAACTGGAGTTTACGGAGGATGAGCGTCCCTACGCGGTCAGAAGAGTCCCGCGTCATCAACGTCCTAAGCGGGGAGGCGGATTCCGGGAGGTCACCGGCAGCGTGGCTTTATTCATGCCGGATGGAACGGAATACCCGCCCAAAGAGGCGGACGCGAAGATCGAGGAGATCGTAGGCCTGACCAAGGGACAGTTCATGCAGATCGCCATGATCGCGCAAGGGGAGTTCATGGAACTTTTGCGAGCGAAGTCCGATGAGAAAAAGGTCATTT
>ONBQ01000154.1 GCA_900316145.1 uncultured Eubacteriales bacterium | reverse complement strand
CCTCGAACACGCGGATGAATTCCGCACCGATGATCTTGCGCTTCTGCTCGGGATCGGTGACGCCGGCCAGTTTGTCAAGGAAGCGGTCGGTCGCGTCTACGTAGACGAGGTTGGCGTGCATCTGGTTGCGGAATACTTCGATGACCTGCTCGGGCTCACCCTTGCGCAGGAGACCGTGGTTAACATGCACGGAGACCAGTTGATCTCCAACAGCTTTGATCAAAAGGGCTGCTACGACGGAGGAATCCACACCGCCGGAGAGGGCGAGGAGGACTTTCTTGTCACCGATCTGCTCGCGCAGGAGGGTGATCTGTTCTTCAATAAAAGCATTGGCCAGTTCCGGGGTCGTGATGCGGACCATATCGTCGGGACGGCGGATTTCTGCCACATTAAATGCCATGGGGATCATGTCTCCTTTCAGGATTTCGTACTATAGATTATACTATGAAATCAGAAATGTTGTAAAGCCGAAATCCGTTTGATTTACAGCCCAAAATTGTGCGCTTTGCACATACGGGGATGTTTTTTTGGAGGAACCGGTTGAGAATCCGGATGGAATGTGGTATGATGGTTTTTAATATAGGAGAAGTGTGTACATTTCTCCTGATTTACAGTGTATTGATACTGTTTATTAAGGAGGCAATATGGCGAAGGATACATTTCGCGGCGGCGTGCACCCGCATGATCAGAAGGCGCTCAGCCGGGATGTGCCGCTCAGGGTTTATGAAGCGAAGGGAGAGATGATCTTCCCGCTGTCTCAGCATATCGGCAAGCCGGCTAAGCCGCTTGTCAAGAAGGGTGACGAGGTCATGGTCGGCCAGATCATCGCGGAGGCAGATGGTTTCGTATCGGCCAATATCATTTGCTCATGTTCCGGCAAGGTCAAGGCATTGGAGAAGAGACGTATCATATCCGGCGCGCTGGCGGATTGCATCGTTGTGGAAAACGATGGGCAGTTCACTGAAATGGCTGGTTTCGGAACAAGGGAGGATCTGGATTTTATCGATGATCAGGAGATCCTGACCCGCATCAAGAACGCGGGTATCGTTGGCATGGGCGGCGCGGGTTTCCCCACGCACGTCAAGCTTACACCGAAGAATCCGGACGCGATCAAATATATCATCGTTAACGGGGCGGAGTGCGAGCCGTATCTGACTTGTGATGATCAGCTTATGCGAGCGAAGGCGGACGAGATCGTGGAAGGCCTTCGGATCGTGCTGAAGCTGTTCCCGCGCGCTTCGGGTTATATTGCCATTGAAAAGAATAAACCGGAAGCCATCGCGGCTATGGAGAAGGCGGCCTATGGCAAGGAGCATATCCATGTCACGCCGGTCAAGACCAAGTACCCGCAGGGTGGTGAAAAGAGCCTGATCCGGGTCATTGCCGGTCTGGACTTTCCCAGAGCCTGGCTGCCAGCGGATGTCGGTTGCATCGTTATCAATGCCGGTACTACGTTTGCGATCCAGCGGGCGGTCCTGTATAAAGAGCCGCTGTATCGCCGGGCTATGACCATTACGGGTGACGCTATTAAGGAGCCCACCAATTTCATCGTCCGCACCGGTACGCTTTTGACGGAAGTCATTGAAGCCGCTGGCGGCCTGAAAGAGGGCATTACCTTGAAGAAGGCGCTGGCCGGCGGTCCGATGATGGGCTTTGCCATCAGCAACCTGGAAGTGCCGACGCAGAAGGTCACCAATGGCTTAACGCTTCTGGCGGAGGATCCGGCAGAGAAGGCGGAAGAGCAGATCACGGCCTGTCTGCATTGCGGACGCTGCACCACGGTATGTCCGGTCGGCCTGATGCCGCAGATGATGGCAGAGGCCTTCGAGTTTAACGATCTGGAACGGTATGAAAAGAAACTGTATGGTCTGGAATGCGTAGAATGCGGTTCCTGCACCTATATCTGCCCCTCCAAGCGTCCGCTGATGCAGACCTTCAAGAGGGCGAAGGGTGAGATCATGGCGGCCAAGCGGGCAGGAGGTGCCAAATGAACAACATGACTTTGAATATTTCCACCGGCCCGCATATTCGGGATAAATGGACGACCGCGTTCATCATGCGCGTGGTCGTGCTGTCCCTGCTTCCGGCTACTGTTATCGGATGCATCGTCAATGGCTGGCATTCCGTCATCGTAGTTATCGCTTCGGTAGCGGCGGCGGTCCTTACCGAGTTCGTCTTCGACCTGATCTGCAAGAAGCCGGCTACCTGGAAGGATTGCAGCGCGGTCGTGACAGGCCTTCTGCTGGCCTTGTCCTTGCCGGGCAGCATTCCGATCTATGTCGTCGTCATCGGTTCTATTTTTGCGATCCTGGTCGTCAAGTGCTTCTTTGGCGGCCTGGGCAAGAATTTCATCAACCCGGCGCTGGCAGCCCGCTGCTTCGTGCTGCTGTCCTTCAGTATGACAGTTACGACCTTCAAGGTGGATGGCGTTTCTACCGCTACCCCGCTGGTCGATCTGGCAGCCGGCAAGGCGGTCAATGTGACCCAGATGTTCCTGGGTACCGCGGGCGGCGTTCTGGGCAGCTCCATCATCGCCCTTATGGCGGGTGGTCTGGTGCTGTGGGCTATGGACATCATCCATGGTGAGATCTGCTTCTCCGTGATCGTAGGGTTCCTGCTGGTCATGGGCCTGTTCGGCGGGCAGGGATTTGACCCGGCCTTCCTGCTGGCGCACCTGTCCGGCGGCGGCGTGATCATGGGCGCTTTCTTCATGGCGACCGACTATACAACGTCTCCTGTCAGCCGTCTGGGTCAGCTGGTCTATGGCTGCCTGATCGGTGTGCTGGGCGGTCTGTTCCGTTGCTTCGGCAGCGCGGCGGATTCCTTCAGCTACGCGATCATCATCGGAAACCTGTTCACCCCGATCATCGATACCTTCATTATTCCTAAGCCTTACGCGTTCCGCAAGAGCATGATCGCTCTGCAGAATGGCGAGACCAAGAAGCCGCTGAAAGAGCGGATCCCGGTCCCGGTCATCGTACTGGCTATCGTTACGCTGGTAGCTGGTGTGGCGCTGTCTGGTGTATTTACCATGACGAAGGACAGCATCGAAGCCCAGCAGCTGGCTAAGAACGCAGAGTCCTACCGTGAGGTCTGCCCGGAGGCAGAAACCTTCGAGGAGAATGAAGCAGGCGCTGCCGCTATTACGGAGCTTGCCGGCGCGGTCTATGGCACAGAGTTCGGACGGTCCAAGATCAATACCGTGGTCACAGGCAAGGATGATTCCGGCAATACTGTTGGCTACGTTATCAGTGTGACCAATGCCGATGGTTATGATGGAACGCTCACCATTTCCATGGGTCTGGATACTGAAGGAACCATTACGGGCATTGCTTTTACCGAGCTGCATGAAACTCCGGGCATGGGCATGCTTTGTGAAGAAGCGCCTTTCATCGATCAGTTCAACGGACGCCAGGTCGAGGCGTTTGAACTGCTGAAGAAGGGCGGGTCTTCCGCGGATACCGAGATCGATTCCGTCTCCGGCGCGTCTACCACGTCCGGCGCGGTCGTCAACGCGGTCAACGCGGGCCTGGATTTCTTCCATACGGTCATTATGGGAGGAGAGAGCTGAAATGAATAAATACGTAGAACGTTTATATAACGGTTTATTAAAAGAAAACCCGGTCCTGATCCTGATGCTGGGCATGTGCCCGGCCCTGGCGGTCTCGACCAAGGCATCCAACGGTATCGGCATGGGATTATCCACTATGGCGGTCCTGATCCTGTCCAACCTGGTCATTTCCCTGCTGCGCAAGGTCATTCCGGATGATGTCCGCCTGCCTTGCTACATCGTTATCGTCGCTTCGCTGGTCACCGTGACCGAGCTTTTGATCGAAGCGTACCTGCCGACGCTGTATGACGCGCTGGGCATCTATATCCCGCTGATCGTTGTTAACTGCATCATCCTGGGCCGTGCGGAAGCCTACGCCAATAAAGCGACGCCCGGTCTGGCCGTCATGGATGGTATCGGCATGGGCTTAGGCTTTACCATCGCTCTTACGCTTACCGGCCTGATCCGTGAAGTGCTGGGATCCGGCACCGCGTTCGGCGCCCAGATCCTGCCGAAGGGCGTGGAGCCTATCGCGGTCTTCGTTCAGCCGCCAGGGGCCTTCCTTGTCATCGCGTTCATCATCACGGTCATGAATGCCATCGGCATCAAGACCAGACAGCGTCAGCTCGTCGAAAAAGAAGTGACCGAGGGCGGATGTGACGGCAACTGCGCCGGATGCATGGCTGTCTGCAGCAATCCGAAAACCGAACAGAAGGAGGAAAAGGCAGAATGACAAAGTTATTACTGATCATCGTTACTTGCGCCTTGATCAACAACGTCGTATTAAGTCAGTTCCTGGGCATCTGTTCGTTCCTGGGTGTTTCCAAGCAGATGAAAGCCTCCGCTTCTCTGGGCGGAGCCGTCATCTTCGTTATCACCATCGCGTCGGCGGTGGCCAGTCTCCTGTATGATTATGTACTGGTGCCCTTTGATATCACCTACATGAAAACGATCGTTTTCATCCTGGTCATCGCGGCCCTGGTGCAGATCGTCGAAATGTTCCTGAAAAAGAAATCTCCGGCTGTCTATAAGGCGCTGGGCATCTATCTGCCGCTGATCACCACCAACTGCGCCGTACTGGGCGTAGCGTTGACCAACGTGCAGAATGAGTACACGTTCATTGAGAGCGTCATCGCCGGTTTCGGTACCGGTGTCGGCTATACCCTGGCCATCGTGCTGCTGGCCGGTATCCGCAGCCGCATCAATGAAGAAGATCTGCCGGCCCCGCTTCGTGGAGCTCCGATCGTCCTGATCAGCGCAGCGCTGATGTCGATCGCCTTCATGGGCTTCTCCGGACTGTCACTGTAAAGGAGGGTCACTTTTGTCAGGAATCATTATCACAACATTGGTGATCACCGTCGTCGGCATCATCGTAGGTGCCGGACTGGTCTTTACCTCTAAAAAGTTCTATGTGGAAGTAGATGAGCGGGAAGCCGCTGTGCGCGAATGTCTGCCGGGCAACAACTGCGGTGCCTGCGGATACGCGGGCTGTGACGCTTTGGCAGCTGCCATCGCGGCGGAACAGGCCCCGGTCAACGCATGTCCGGTCGGCGGCGCGGCTGTCGCGGAAAAGATCGGCGGCATCATGGGCGTCGCGGCAGAAGTCGGAGAGCGCCAGGTCGCTTTCGTAAAATGTAAGGGTACCTGTGATGTGACTCACAACCAGGGCAATTACGTAGGCCTTCAGGACTGCCGCAGCGCGGCTATGTCCGGTCTGGCCATTACAGATTGCGGATATGGCTGCATGGGCCTGGGCTCCTGCGTTACCGTATGTCCGCAGAACGCGATCACGGTCGTGAACGGCGTAGCAGTCGTCAACGAGGCCAAGTGTGTCGGCTGCGGCCTTTGCGCCAAAGCCTGCCCGCGCGGTTTGATCGAGCTCAAGCCGGAAAGCAAGCATGTGATCGTACAATGCTCCAACAAGGACCGTGGTCCTTTGGTCAAGAGCGTTTGTACCGCCGGCTGCATCGGCTGCACTTTGTGCACCAGACAGTGCGAATTTGACGCCATCAAGATGGAAGGCGCTCTGGCACATGTCAACTATGAGAACTGCACACAATGCGGTAAATGCGCGGAGAAGTGCCCGGCCAAAGTTATTACGCTTCCTAAGGCCGGATAAAAAAACAAAAGGATAAGGAACGGGAAATGGATACGAAACGTAATGTGAAGATCCTTTGCGCCGCGATCATCATTCTTCTGTCCATCACCTTTGCCTGCGGTGTCATCAGCGGCAGGGACGTGATGTATCATCTGAAGAACCGTGGAGATCTGGGACCACTGACCCGGGCTGACATTGAGTATTTGAATGTAGAAGCGCCGGAGGCGACCAGTCAGGACGGAACGATCAACGCCGAGGACTGGAAGGCAGTTTATCCGGAAATCGTCGCCACCATGGGCGACAATGACAAGAATACCTACGTCACCAGTTATCTGGAACAGGATCCTTATCTTGTCAACATCTATGAAGGGTATGGCTTCGCCAAGGATTATGGCAGTGCCCGCGGGCATGAGTATACCCTGGAAGATGTGGCCGCCACCGAGCGTCCGCATCCGATGGCCAACTGCCTGACCTGCAAAACGCCGAATTTCACCAAACTGGTCAATGATCTGGGGGTCAGCGTTTACTCCATGGATTTTGAAGAGGTCATGGCCAAAATGGAGGAGAATGTCAGCTGCTATAACTGCCATGGCAACGAGGCAGGCAACGCCGGTCAGATCGAGATCACGCATTCGTATGTGACCAAGGCGTTGGGAGATTCCATGCAGGACATCGATCCGGCCACCCTCTCATGTGGACAGTGCCATATCGAGTACTACTTCACACCGGAAGATAAAGAAGCTATGATGCCTTATCACGATGTGGAAAGCATGAGCCCGGATGCCATCCTGGCGTATTATGACGAGATGGGATTCTCCGACTGGACCCAGGAAAGCACGGGAACTCCTCTGCTTAAAGCCCAGCATCCGGAAATGGAGACCTTCCTGGCCGGTAAGCACGCGGGACTGCTTAATTGCGCGGACTGCCATATGCCGATGATCCAGGAAGAGGATGGCAAGGTCTATCATAGTCATGAGCTGGTAAGCCCCCTGGAAAACGAATATCTGCTGAGCACCTGTGCCACCTGTCATGGAGATACCGACATGGTGAATATGGTGCATAACCTGCAAGGCCGCATCACCGCGCGGGAGACGGAAGTCGGCAATAAGCTTTCAGACTTCAAGACCGCATTGGCACAGGCTGTCGCGGATGGGCAGATGACAGAAGAGGAGCTGAACGCCGTGCGCAAGCTTCACCGGGAAGCGCAGTGGTATTTCGATTTCTGCTACGTAGAAAACTCAGAGGGAGCGCATAACTCCGAACTGGCGACCTACTGCCTGGATACCTCCGAAGAGAAGATCAACGAAGGTATGGCATTACTGGGACTGTAAAAAAGGAAAAAGAACCGCGCAGAAACATTAATTCTGGGCGGTTTCTTTGAGGAAACCATGGAAAAGATAAAAAAAGTCGCGAAGTTTCTGGCCTCGATGCGATTCGCCATCATTCTGCTGGTGATCCTGGCGGCTGCCTGTACCGTGGGCAGCCTGGTCACCCAGGGACAGACCTATGAATGGTACGCGGCCGCTTATACCGAAAGACGGGCAGCCCTGATCATGGCCCTTCACCTGGATGACGCGTTCCACAGCTGGTGGTTCATCCTGATCACGGCCTTCCTGTGTCTGAACCTTATGACCTGTAATCTGGTTCGCCTGCCGCAGCTGATCCGCCGGTATCGGGCGGAGGGAGAGGCCGGTACCATACTGAAGACCAGACCTTCCGTAGAAGCAGGTCCTTTGGAAGATCCCATGACGGCCTTTGCCACATTGCATATGCCAAAACCCAGGCAGACCGTTACGGAAGAGGGAAAAAAGGCGCTTGTCTCTTCTAAAAACCGCGTCGGCCTGTGGGGCGCGTGGGTCTGTCATCTGGGGATCCTGCTTTTGATCTTAGGCTTCGGCCTGGGACAGATGACCAAAGAGACCTATGCCGTATACGGGGCGGCCGGCCAGACCAAGATGATCGGAAACACGGGCCTTTCCCTGACGATCGATGACTTTCAGGTGGATCTGAGAGAGGATGATACCGTCAGCCAGTACACAGCCTGGATCACCGTGAGAGATCTGTCCGGCGGGGAAGAAGGACGTACGGAAAGTGCGAAGATCGCGGTCAACGCTCCGGCCACCTTGTTTGGCATGAAATTCTATCAAAACTCCACCGGATGGGCGGCCAACATGACCATATCGAAAGAGGGAGAAGAACTGCAGAAAAGCGTGGTCTGCGCCGGGGATTATCTGGTGGTTGAAGACAAACCGGATCTGGTCATCTATTTCAACGCGCTGTATCCGGACCTCGTCATGACGGATTCCGGGCCGGCTACGGCCAGCAGCGCGTTAAAGAACCCGGGATACCTGTACTCCGTCTATTATCAGGAGCAGATCTTAGGCATGAATGTGCTTAAGGAGGGCGAGGTCATCAAGATCGATGACTATGAAGTGACCCTGGATCAGCCGCAATACTACACCGTGATCCAGATCAAAAAAGACCCGTTCACCTGGCTGGCCTTCGCGGGAGGCATGATCACGATGCTTGGATTGATCCTGGCGTTTTACCTCTTGCCGTCCAAGGTCTGGGCGGTAAAAGAAGAAAAAGGCTGGATGATATACGGAGAGGCCAGAAAGGGCGGAACCCTGTTCCGGGATAGGTTCAAAAAGGCGCTTGAGAAGGGAGACAAGGATGAGCACGCAGATGCTTCAAATTGAGAACACCTTATTTACGATCGTCATGCTGATCTACTTTGCGTGCATGATCTTGTACTTTACCTACATCGCGGTCAAAAAAGAGCCCGTCGCGAAAACGGCCATCGTGCTGCAGGGGATCGGACTGGTCCTGCATACGGCAGCCCTGATCTGCCGGGGCATCGGAGCCGGACGCCTGCCCTTGACCAATCAATATGAATTCGCGACCAGCTTTGCCTGGGGCATCAGCCTGGTCAGCCTGATCTTTGTGCTGAAGTTCCACTTCCCGGTCCTTGGCGCCTTCGCTTCACCGGTCGGCTTCCTGATCATCGGCTACGCGGCCATGCAAAGCAAAGAGGTGCATGAGCTGATGCCGGCGCTTCGCAGCAACTGGCTGGGCTTCCATGTCTCGACGGCGATCATCGCGTACGGTGCCTTCGGCGTGTCCTTTGTCCTGGGCATCATTTTCCTGCTCCGGGATAAGATGAAAGAAAAGGGCTTTCTTGACCAGCACATCCCGGATAAGGAAAAGCTGGACATGATCAGCTATCGCAGTGTCTCGTTAGGCCTCTTGTTCCTGACCTTCACCATCATCACCGGCGCCATCTGGGCGGAACGGGCGTGGGGCAGCTACTGGTCCTGGGATCCGAAGGAGACCTGGTCTTTAGTGACCTGGATCGTGTACGCCATCTATCTGCATCTGCGCATTCGGAATGGATGGAGAGGAAAGGCGGCGGCCGTCTTCGCGGTGGTCGGATTTATCTGCGTCGTGTTCACCTATATCGGCGTAAACACCTTCCTGCCGGGCATTCACAGCTATAAATAAAGGATTTCCGCTTGACAAGGGCACATTCCTGGAGTATGATAAATTTTAGCGTTGATGAAAACTACGACCTGACAAGTGGCGCAGAGAGCCGGCGGTTGGTGCAAGCCGGAGCATGGAAAGGTCCTTCCACTTTCGGAGCTGCGGGTGAAAATCCGGGGCTGGCAGCCCATATCCTGCCATAAATGAAGAGGTCCTGCCGTTATAAGCAGGGCAAATAGGGTGGCAACGCGGTCCTTCCGTCCCTGGTATCAGGGCATGGAAGGACCTTTTGATTTTACTTGAATTCAGAATGAAACATGCGCCCTTACGCAATATGCATGGCGCATGTTAAAAACGTCTTCGATGTTTTTCGGAGACTATATAGGAGGAGACATATGTTAGACATTCGCTTTTTGAGAGAAAACCCGGATATCGTAAAAGAAAATATCCGCAAGAAGTTCCAGGACCGCAAGCTTCCCCTGGTCGATGAAGTGATCGAGCTGGACCAGCAGAACCGTGAAGCCAAGCAGGAAGCGGACAGCCTGCGCGCCAACCGCAACAAGCTCTCTAAGGAGATCGGCGGCCTGTACAAGCAGGGCAAGAAGGAAGAGGCTGAGAAAGCCAAAGCAGAAGTCACGGCTCAGTCCGCACGCCTGGAAGAACTGGAGCAGAAAGAGGCGGAACTGGAAGCCCGTATCCGCGAGATCATGCTCACCATTCCGAACATCATCGATCCCAGCGTCCCCATCGGCAAGGATGACAGCGAGAACGTAGAAGTCACCAGGTATGGCGAGCCGGTCGTGCCGGATTTTGA
Organism: uncultured Eubacteriales bacterium; assembly: GCA_900316145.1. GTDB lineage: Bacteria > Bacillota > Clostridia > Lachnospirales > Bianqueaceae > RUG159. Next base: position 4,402 of record ONBQ01000154.1, on the reverse strand, counting down.
GATCCCTTATCATACCGAGATCATGGAGCGCCTGAACGGCATCGACCTGGATTCCGCCCGCCGCGTAGCCGGCAATGGCTTCTATTATCTGATGGGCGACATCGCGCGTCTGCACTCCGCCGTCATCAGCTATGCCCGTGATTTCATGATCGACCGCGGATTCACCTATGTCATTCCGCCTTTCATGATCCGCAGCGCGATCGTCGACGGTGTCATGAGCTTCGACGAAATGGATGCTATGATGTACAAGATCGAGGGAGAGGACCTGTTCCTGATCGGTACTTCGGAACATTCCATGATCGGCCGCTTCGTCGATCAGATCCTGCCGGAGGAGACTTTGCCGCAGACCCTGACCAGCTATTCGCCCTGCTTCCGTAAAGAGAAGGGTGCTCATGGCATCGAAGAGCGCGGCGTATACCGCATCCACCAGTTTGAAAAGCAGGAAATGATCGTCATCTGCAAGCCGGAAGACAGCATGATGTGGTTCAACAAGCTGTGGCAGAACACCGTAGACCTGTTCCGAAGCATGGACATTCCGGTCCGCACCCTGGAGTGCTGCTCCGGTGATTTGGCTGACCTGAAGGTCAAGTCCTTCGACGTTGAGGCCTGGAGCCCGCGTCAGAAGAAATACTTCGAAGTCGGCAGCTGCTCCAACTTAGGAGACGCCCAGGCCCGCCGCCTGAAGATCCGTGTCAACGGAGCCGATGGCCAGAAGTACTTTGCCCACACCCTGAATAACACAGTTGTCGCTCCGCCGCGTATGCTGATCGCCTTCCTGGAGAATAACCTGCAGGCAGACGGCCGCATCCGCATTCCGGAAGTTCTGCGTCCGTACATGGGCGGCAAAGAGTATATCGGCTAAACGATGCTTGAAATCAAGCCGGATCTGTGATAAATCGTTTCATGCGAACACAACGATCCATGCAAAAGCTTACAGTAAGCCCTCTGACAGTCAAAAAACTCGTCAGAGGGCTTTTTGCTGCCGTTTTGACACAGAAAACCGCTGATTCGACACACTTACCAGATAGGCTTTTATGAGTTGGGTATTATTATAAGAGATCATATATCTGGAAAAGAGGAGGAAACCGGTATGTATTGCGAGAAGTGCGGGAAACAGATCTCAGACCAATCGGAGTATTGTATCTACTGCGGGAAAAAAGTGGTTAAATTGACAGAACCAGTACGAAAAGACCCACCTCCATTTCATGGCTGGTATTATAATCTTAACGGAACCAAAGGACCCTTTACACGCCAGGAGATGACTCAATTCCTGAGCACCGAAGTGATACGGCCTAAGACTATGGTCCAGCCACCGGATAGCTCTGAATGGTGTCGTTTCGAAGATACGGAACTCTATAGGGAAATCATATCCACAGTAATACAAGTAAGTCGAGAAAGACAACTGAAGTGCATCGTCGTAGGAATATGCGCCTCCATCATTGGAGCTTTAATGTTCGCAAAGTGGTTTGATCTGTATTTTACTAATATCTCCATAATAGGACTTCTCAAATGGATGGGTGACGAAGTGACTTTTCCAATGAAAATACTTGCACTCATGGCTGGGATCAATCTGGTGCTGTGTATCTTTACGGTAGTCCTTGCGATCAAGGATCAGGAATTGTTTATGGGGCCGGGTATCGGTTCAGGGCTCACTTTCATAACTTCACTCTACATGGCTCATTCGGAGGAGGTCAGGCTGGCGGCTGCGCCATATTTCGTACTGGTGCTTGGTATCGTCATTATTATCTTCTGCACCGTGAATATTGAATTACAGCAGGTTTATCAAAGGTTCAAATAAAGCAATGATGCCGTTTTTGCATGATACAGCAGCCTAATATATTATCGATCAGGATAGAGAGGTCAGAAAAATGAAAACATGTCCGAACTGTGGTAAAGAATGTACCGATCAAGCCGTCTTCTGCCGGCATTGCGGAAAGAAATTCACGGAGAATGCAGAAGTCAAGCCTTCAACAACGGTTGAGGTAGAAACCCTGAAGAAAATGATGGATGATGGAATGAACTACTTATATAAAGATATCGATTCCATCTTGGAAGGGTTCAAAAAAACGATCAGAAAATGTGAAGACCTGAGTAAAGAATGCGCATCGTTGAAAGAAGAAAAAGCTTCTTTGGAAAAGACGGTCAATGACCTGAAGACAAGAGAGAATGAGGCTGAAAAGCTTAAAAAAGAGCTGGATCAAAAGGAGCAGGAGATCGATGAACTGAAACAAAAGATCGCCGAGCTGCAGAAACTAGTCAAGCATGACCCCCCGGAAAACCCAGACGATGAGCCGCCTGTCAGGTATTGTGAGCATTGTGGAGCGGAAGTACTTCCCGATGCGACGTTTTGCCTGAGCTGCGGAGAAAAAATCGGATAATAGAAGAACATTGTGGAAAAGCTTATGAAATGTCCTAAATGTCAAAAAGAAATACCGGATCGCAGCACATTCTGCAGCTATTGCGGTGCAAAGATAGAACCTCCGAAACGGAAGCGATCACCCTTGATCATGTGGATCCTGACGGGCATCGCGGTGATCAGTGTACTCGTTATCATAGTGACATTGTCCTCCGGCAAGAACAAAAAAGCAGGCGGAGAACAGGCGGCGGAAGAAGAGTCTTCCGAGTCTGAAACACCAGAGAGCGTGGAAGAGTCAGAAGTCCCGGCCGAAGAAAGTGAGAAGGAAGACGAGGAATCCTCCGGTGACTGCGGCGATACTTTAAAATGGAAGAAAAATGATAATGGCACTGTCACGATCTCCGGAGAGGGTGATATGTGGGATTATGACTCGGAAGGACCCAACCGTTCACCCTGGGCAGGGGATCGCTCCATCCGGAAGGTCATAGTGAAAGAAGGAGTACGGAGCGTCGGAAAAAATGCGTTTTCAGGCTGCACGGAGATGGAAGAGGTCGAACTGCCGGAGAGCCTTACCGAAATGCATGACGGCGCCTTTACCGAGTGCTCATCGCTCGAGGAAGTCGATATTCCGGAGAATGTCACCACGATAGAGAATAATGTATTCGTGGATTGCAGTTCCTTGACGACGATCAACGTTGAAGAGGAAAACACGGTATATACATCCGTAGAGGGCGTCTTGTATGACTCTGAGGTGGAGACCCTGATCGTATGCCCCGCAGGAAGGACCGGGACCTTTGAGATCCCTGAGGGTATCACATACATAGAGTCTTTCGCGTTTTGCAGCAGCCTGTTAACAGAGATCACATTGCCCGAAGGGATCATCCGTCTGGAAGAGCAGGTATTCTACCGGTGCGAGCGGCTGACTACGATCACCCTGCCGGCCAGCCTTACAGAGATCGGAAACAACGCTTTCTCGTGGTGTGATCTCCTGACAGAGATCTATTTCAGAGGGACTCTGGAACAATGGGAGAGCATCACGATCGAGGGAGAAAATGACGGCCTTACGCAGGCGGAAGTCTATTGTGAAGAGGCGCCTGAGGAGGAAACAGTCGTCGATGCCGAGGAGATAGAAAGGATAAGGGAGGAAGCGGCCTCCTTCCTCAATACCTTTGTCGCGCGGGCGGATTTTAATTATGATTTCTTATTTACCGCCAAGGGAGATTCAGATGCTTATATGGTCGGAGATACAGAACCATGGTTCTATTCTTTCTGGTATGTGATCCAACCTCTGCATGCCGCTCTTTATGAGGAAGACCCTGAACGGTATTCTGAAGAAACCATATGGGAAGTGAACACGAACCGACCCACTGTCCTTTCCGACGAGGATTATGCAAGAGCTCAAAACGATCCGGACATCAGTCAATGGATCCACACGAAAGAAATCTTTTATTCAGATGGTATCTCGTCTTTTTACGCAGACGAAGTTTGGGATGTGCTCGAGAGATTGTACGGCGCAGGAATGGTATCTCCCGAGGAATACTTTAGGAGCAAAGGATTTGAAACATCGGATGGGTTTTTCCTGATCCCGCTGCCTGCCAGAGGCCTTTCAGATTCAGGATATTATCATTATGACATTCACGACATCGAGATCGGGGATGACGGGATCATCAAAGCAACGGTCAGTGGGGTCGTGATCTTGCCCGATTATGAATATACAGATGTATGGTATGAACCTGTCTGGGGAACGTATACGGTCTATGATGTGCACGATCTATATTTAGAAAACCCGCTGGATCAGGGAACAGATGACAGCCTGACCGATGATTATGAATACCGCTGGTTCGCGCAGTATTATGATCAGGATGTAGGGGCTGAGCAGTTTGAGATCTATCTTTACGAAGACAGTGACGGGATCCACATCTATCCGTTCCGTTGATGTCTGTTGAGTCTTCCGTTTTGGCTTGAGATTCATATCATAGGAGATTTCCACGGAGGTGTTCTGCGAGGAAATCTCCTATTGCTATATGGTAAAGGAAAGCTTATACT
>ONBQ01000197.1 GCA_900316145.1 uncultured Eubacteriales bacterium | reverse complement strand
GCGAAGGCTGCTATGGAGCATGGTCTGAAGACTGTTGAAGTTATGGTCAAGGGTCCGGGTTCCGGCCGTGAAGCCGCCATCCGCGCACTGCAGGCTGCTGGTCTGGAAGTTACCGCCATCAGCGATGTGACCCCTGTTCCGCACAACGGCTGCCGTCCGCCGAAACGCCGCCGCGTATAAGGACCGCACTTTATACCTATTGGATGAAGGTCCGGGCTGTCCCGGATTGTAAACAACAACCGCAGATACTTTTTCTGCGATAGAATTCGAAAGGAGCCATTATGGCAGTAGATAAGACACCTGTATTGAAAAGATGCAGATCACTCGATCTTGATCCCACCGTACTGGGATACAGCAAGAAATCCAAAAGAACACTGACCCGCAGCAATCGTAAAATGTCTGAATATGGACTGCAGCTGCGTGAGAAGCAGAAGGCCAAGTTCATCTATGGCGTTCTGGAAAAGCCCTTCCGCAATTACTATGAGAAGGCTGAGCGTATGAAGGGTATGACCGGTGAGAATCTGATGGTCATGTTAGAGAGCCGTCTGGACAATGTTGTTTTCCGCATGGGCTTCGCAAGAACCCGCAGAGAAGCCAGACAGGTCGTTGGCCATAAGCATGTCCTGGTAAACGGACAGCGGATCAACATTCCTTCTTACCTGGTCAAAGCCGGTGATGTCGTTGAGATTCGTGAAGAGTCCAAGTCCATGCAGAGATTTAAGGACATCGCTGAGGCAACTGATGGAAGACTGACCCCCGAATGGGTTGATGTGGATAAAGAGAATTACAAGGGCACTGTTGTTACTCTGCCGAAGAGTGAGCAGATCGATGTCCCGGTCGACGTCATGATGATCGTCGAGTTGTATTCCAAATAATAAACATCGTATTTGGTATCTTGTATTTCGATTTTTCAACAATATAAAGGAGGCCCTCTGTGTTAGAATTTGAGAAACCGCGCATTGAAGTGATGGAGATCAATGAAGATGGCACTTATGGAAAATTTGTGGTCGAACCTTTAGAGAGAGGTTATGGTACTACGCTGGGCAATTCCCTGCGCCGCATCATGCTTTCCTCTCTGCCGGGTGCCGCTATTTCCAGCGTCAAGATCGACGGCGTGCTGCATGAGTTTTCCACCATTGCGGGAGTAAAAGAGGACGTTTCAGAGATCGCGCTGAACCTGAAGAATCTGTCCCTCCGCGATTTAAGTGAGGGAGATGAGCCGCACACCGCTTACATCGAGTTTGAGGGAGAAGGCGTTATCCACGCTTCCGACATCAAAGTCGATCAGGACATCGAGATCATCAATCCGGATCTGGTCATCGCGACCGTTGGTCAGGATGGACATCTGAATATGGAGATCACCATTACCAAGGGCCGTGGCTATGTCGGCGCTGACAAGAACAAGAGCGACGATCAGCCGATCGGTGTGATCCCCGTAGACTCCCTCTACACACCGGTACAGCGCGTCAACTTCCAGGTCGAGAATACCCGTGTCGGTCAGATCACCGATTACGATAAGCTGACTATGGAAGTCTGGACGAATGGTACCATCAAACCGGATGAGGCGATCAGCCTGGCAGCCAAGATCCTCAACGATCACCTGGCCCTGTTCATCGATCTGTCCGACAATGCCAAGAACACCGAGATCATGGTGGAGAAGGGCGAGGACACGAAAGAGAAGGTCCTGGAAATGACGATCGAAGAGCTGGATCTGTCTGTTCGTTCCTACAACTGCCTGAAGAGAGCCAACATCAACAATGTTGACGATCTGACCAACAAGACCGAAGAAGAGATGATGAAGGTCCGCAACCTGGGCCGCAAGTCTCTGGATGAGGTCCTGGGCAAGCTGCAGGAGCTGGGGCTTTCCCTCAAAAAGTCCGAAGAAGCTTAAGCTTGATAGCAAGCGATTGATACCGGAATTTCGCTTTAGCGAAATTCGGCAGGCACCTCAGTCGCGTGAATTGAGATTAATATGAAGGTGCCGTTACTACGGAGTTTGTTGCTGTTCCTGTAACAGAGAGCAAATACCGGATATGGCCAGAAGGTCATATTACCAGAAAACCAGGAGGAATTAAAAAATGTCTGGATATAGAAAACTTGGAAGAACTTCTTCTCAGCGTAAAGCGTTGCTGAGAAACCAGGTCACCAACCTGCTGTATCATGGCCGCATCACGACCACCGACACCAAGGCCAAAGAGATCCGCAAGATCGCGGAGCATCTGATCACCCTGGCTGTCCGTGAGAAGGACAACTATGAGACCGTTACCGTGACGCAGAAGGTCCCGAAGAAGACCGCGGACGGCAAGCGCGTTAAGACCGTTGTTGATGGCAAAAAGGTCACCGAGTATGAAGAGATCACGAAGAACATCCGCAAGGATAAGCCTTCCCGCCTAAACGCAAGACGTCAGATGCTGAAAGTCCTTTACCCCGTAGTAGAGGTTCCGGCTGATGGACAGAAAAAGCGCGCTCTGAGCAAGAAGATCGACATGCCGGCGAAGCTGTTCGATGAGATCGCTCCGAAGTACGAGAACCGCAAGGGTGGTTACACTCGTATCCTCAAGGTCGGCCCCCGTAAGGGTGACGGCGCTGAGATCGTCATTATCGAATTGGTTTAATGTAAGAATAAGCGGGTTGGGCAAAACGCCCGGCCCGCTTGATTTTTAGAAGGGAAGCAGCACCATGCAGGAAATGGTTCGGTCGGACAAGCTTTCATTCAGTTATCCGATCTACGATGACGAAGGAAACCGCAGCGGGTCCAGAAAAGTTCTCAACGATATCGATCTTGAGATCCAGAAGGGCGAATGGGTCGCCATACTGGGCCACAATGGGTCCGGCAAGT
>ONBQ01000149.1 GCA_900316145.1 uncultured Eubacteriales bacterium | reverse complement strand
CTCTGCTGACCGGCACCGATACCGATGGCCTGTCCGCCGACCGCGTAGGCTACGGAGTTGGACTGGGTGTATTTCAGAGTGATCATGGCGATGGCCAGGTCGATCTTCGCGCTTTCGGGAAGGTCCTTGTTCTCGGTCACGATGTTGGAGAAGAAGTTCTCGTCGATGACCAGCTCGTTGCGGCCCTGCTCGAAGGTCACACCGAAGACCTGCTTGCGCTCGATCGGTTCCGGCTTGTATTCCGGATCGATCTGGATGACGCAATAGCCGCCCTGCTTTTTCTTCTTCAGAAGCTCGAGGGCTTTCGGCTCATAACCGGGAGCGATGATGCCATCGGAAACCTCTCGGCTGATGATGCGGGCGGTGGCATAGTCACACGGATCGGAAAGGGAGATGAAATCACCGAAGGAGGACATGCGGTCCGCGCCGCGGGCACGGGCATAAGCGGAGGCCAGAGGAGTCAGTTCGACTTTAAGATCATCGACCCAATAGATCTTCTTTAAGGTATCCGTCAGAGGCAGACCGACAGCGGCGCCGGCGGGAGATACATGCTTAAAAGAGGTGGCAGCCGGCAGACCGGTGGCACGCTTCAGTTCAGATACGAGCTGCCAGCCGTTGAGGGCATCCAGCAGGTTGATATAGCCGGGACGGCCATTCAGAATGGTGATCGGAAGTTCACCATTTTCGACAAATACGCGGGACGGCTTTTGGTTGGGGTTGCAGCCGTATTTCAGTTCAAACTCTTTCATTGCTGGATCCTCCATGCTTATTGGTTTTTATTCACGATGCGGGTCTCATACGCGCCGGTCTCGATATCGATGTAGCGTACGAACAGAGAAACTTTGTTATCTTCATTGAGGTTTTCCCACAGGGAAGCGGTGAAGGTGTCGATATCGCCGGAGATACCAATGCGCTCAGGCTCACCCTCGAAGCTGGGAAGCGGATTCCCGTCACCCATATAGGTATGGATGAAACGTCCCTCGCCGGCTTTCGCGTTGCTGAACGCGAAGGTAAAACGGTTGCAGCCGGCCGGATCGCCATTGTCGCTCTTCAGTATGGACATGGCGTAATTATAGATACCGTTCTCGATGTGGAGGATGCCAGAGATACGAGGCGTGTAGTTCGGAGCATCCGGCTCGAACTCACGGCTGCGCAGAGACTGCTCAAAGGTCATCTGGCTGTCCATCATATGGAAGATGGTATCGGTCTGATCGCCGTTGGTGACGATGGTCTTGTTGCCGAGTACACGTACCGGGGCATAAATGATCAGACTGGGATCGACCAGCTTGGACGGGTCAAACGCCTGCGTGCGGATTCCCTCGCCGTCTTCAACAAAGATACGGTTGCGGCTGTTTTCACTGCGGCCCATGATGAAATAAGCGGTGACAGCCTTTTTGGAATCAGGGGTACGGCCAATGATGATGCCGCGGCCCGGATACGCGTTATTGCGAAGCAAGGATTCAATTGATAGAAGTTCCATACGATCCTCCTTTAAGATTTGGCATGTTGTTTCCCAACGTGCTTTCTATAACCTAATAGTATCATAGAAATCACAAAAAAAATACTGTCCAAAACGACGAAAAATCGGGATTGGACAGTATAGTTTGTTTACAGAACCGGTTGAATGGATGCATTGGTTTTGGGAGAAGAACTGATCATCTCCGCTTTCATATATCCGATCGAATCGAATTGCTTCAAACCATCCGTGATCCGCTGCAGTGATAAAACGTTTTCGGTCACGATCTTTAACAAGGCCCGGCTGCTGCCAGCCAGCTTGTGATACTCCAGAATATCAGGCTCATTTTGGATAAAGAATTCGACTTCTGCCAGATCCTTTAAGGAGCGGATCTCCATTGTGAGGAAGAGGAACAGTGTCTTGCCAAATCCGGCCGGATCCAGAATGGCGGTATACTTGGAAATATAACCGCTTGATTCCAGTTTTTTCAGCCGTTCACTCACGGCAGAGACGGAAAGATTGACGCGACTACTGATCTCGGACATGGAGATGCGGGCATTCTGCTGCAACAATAAAATGATTTCGGAATCAGTACGATCCATCAAATCACCCACTTTCTTATGGTAGAGTAGTGGAACAGGTCAAATTCAAACTAATTATGCACCATGAATCGTAAAATGTCAACAATATTTGCAGTTTTTTCATAGCAAACAAGTATATTTTGCGCCAATATATATGCCTACATTCGATAGAGAAATGAGTATATAGGATTAGTTTTAACAAACGTTGTCAAACAGGGAAAGCTATAGTATAATCATAGCATACAAGAGGAGGATATGAGATGGCAGACAGGATCAACTTGCCCGGAGGGGTGCATGTCATACTGAACGCGCTGAATACGGCCGGCTATGAGGCTTTTATCGTCGGCGGCTGCGTACGTGACAGTTTTATGGGACGGGTCCCGAAAGATTGGGATATTACTACGTCCGCGCGTCCGGAGGAGGTAAAAGGACTGTTTGCGCATACTTATGATACCGGCATTCAGCATGGCACGGTCACAGTCCGGATCGGGCAGGAATCCTATGAGGTGACCACCTATCGGGTGGATGGCGCCTATACGGATCACCGCCGCCCGGATACGGTAAGCTTTTCCACCAATCTAAGGGAAGACCTGCTGCGCAGGGATTTTACGATCAATGCCATGGCGTACCACCCCAAATCCGGCATCATCGATCATTATCATGGACGCGAGGATCTTAGGGATCATATCATCCGTTGTGTCGGCAGCCCGGCTGACAGATTCCGGGAGGACGCGCTGCGCATGCTGCGGGCGGTCCGTTTCGCGGCCCAGCTTGATTTTTCCCTGGAGCCCAATACCAGAGAGGCGATCAGGCTTTTGTCGCCTACGATAGCCCATGTCAGCTGGGAACGGATCCGGGATGAACTGAACAAGGTCATTATCTCAGACCATCCGGAAATGGTGGAGGAGATCTGCCAGCTGGGGCTGATGCACTATATTCTACCGGAGTGGGAAGCCTGCCTGAACACACCGCAGAACACGCCTTATCATAAGTATACGGTAGGACGTCACATGATCGAGACCATGAAGCATATCGAGCAGGATCCGGTCTTACGATGGACCATGTTCCTGCATGATATCGGCAAGCCCGCGGTCAGAACGACGGACCCGGACGGTACGGATCACTTTATCGGTCATATCGAAAAAAGCGTTCAGATCGCGGATCAGGCCATGCGCCGCCTGAAGTTTGACAACGCGTCCAGGAACCGGATCTTGCAGCTGATCCGGTATCATGAGATCCCATCGGTCTCATCAGAGAAAGACATGCGATTCATGGCGGCTGAGGCCGGCCCGGAGCTGATGGAGGATCTGTTCAAAGTGATGGAAGCGGACGCAAGGGGCAAAAAGGAAGAGGTGGACCGGGTCAATCAGGAAGAGATCTCCCGGATGAAATCCCTTTATGCCAGGATCCTGCAGGATCAGGATCCGCTTCGCGTGGGAGATCTGAAGATCAATGGCAAGGACTTGAAGGATCTAGGCTATCCATCCGGGCCTGTGATCGGACGGGTGCTGGATCTTCTGTTCAAACAGGTTTTGTCAGACCCCTCACTTAACGAGCATGACCTGTTGATCCGGACAGCCGCCTCGCTGAAAGACGCAAAAGAACTGCAAAACTTTTCAGAATCCTGATAAAAGGTTTGAAATTCCGACAGGGTATGATATAATGATATTGTATGGTCTTATGCTCTGATGCCGGAAAAGGACTTCAGACGTTGTAAGGTCATGCAAGGAAGAGTTTATTTAATACATCGATATAGAGAGGAATTTCTATGAGCAATGACAGATACATGCCGGGTACGGGGAATCGAAACGGCATGCCAGACAATGAGGAAAACGCGACAGACCTGTTTTCGGGTCTTTCAGAACCGGCTTCTCCAGCCGGACAGGCGCCTAAAAAGAAAGAGCCTGCCGTAACGGAACAAAAAACTGCGCCGAAGCCGACGGTATCTGAGAAACCGGCGCCCAGGAGCGTTCAGAATACGCCTCCGGTCCGTCCCAAAGAACCGGCTGCAAGAACGCATGTACAAAATGATCCTCCGGTCAAAAGTCCGGCTCCGCAGCCCAAATGGGAAGCTTCGCCTATGGATCAGGCCGGCAAGGATGAAGATGCTTATAAAGGGGATTTCCGCAAGCTTGTGCGGAATCTGGTTTTGATCGCCATCGGTGTGCTGGCCGCGGTCGCCTTGATCGTGTTCGCTGTATTCCAGCATATCCGTTATGGCAGAAAGTCCGGCGGTTCTTCCTCTAACGGTGAGATCTCCCAGATTTCCGAAGAAACGGAAGAGTATGATGGCCAAGAGCTCTTTGGCGTGATCGAAGCGGTCAACGTGGAGGCGGGTGATGTGACTGTCTACTCTGCAGAGACAGGAGAAAGCTCGGTCTTTAACCTGAACCGGGCCGATAATATCACTGATCAGTATGGGGAAGAGATCGCTGTAAGCAGTCTCCATCGCGGCCAGGTCGTCAACGTTCAGTATAACGCGGCGGATGATCAGGTCAGCCTGTTCCGCATCACATCACGGGTCACGAAGCTGAGCGACGCGTTTGGCGCCGTGATCTCCGGTGACCGCATGTCCGTAGCCGGCGGCTCCTATTCTTTGGATGATCACCTGATCTGCATGTATCAGGGTGAGGAATTCGATGTGTCTGAGCTGGGTGAGGATCACGTATTTACAGCCATGATCCTGGACGGACATATCTATACGATCTATGTTACGCATTCTACCGGCAAGCTGCGCCTGGAAAACTATGATGAGTATATCGGCGGAACCATGACTTTGACCTCTGTAACGGGCGTCAAGTCGGATCCGATCGAGATCACTGCCAATATGAACGCGGTCGACGCGATCGAGGGCATGAATACGGTCACCATCACGTTGGATTCCGCTACGGCTTATTCCGGCAAGATCTTCATTGTGGGAGAAGAAGTCCGGACCTTAAAGCTTCCGGAATCCGCGAAGCGTACCGGCTCCGTTAAGCTGGTCGCGAACCCGGAATCCGCCACGATCGTCATTGACGGGCAGTATTACGCGGCAGGTGAAACGATCGAGCTGGAATATGGCCAGCATACTTTGCAGGCATCCGCTTACGGGTATACTGATCTGGAGAAGACCATAACGGTCACCCAGCCCTACCAGCGAATGCTGATCACCTTGACCAACAGCACCACGAATGTGTCCATTTCTTCGGCCCTCTCCAATTCCGCCGTATATATCGATGGCACATATCAAGGCACCGCGCCGCTCAATGTATCCCTGGAGCCGGGCACGTATACCGTTACACTGGTAACTCCGGGCTACTATGACGCGTCCATGTCGGTCACTATCAACAGCGGGGATCTGGAAAAGGTCCTGTACTTCTCTGAGTTCCTGCCGGTCGAGGAGAGTTCCGAGTCTGAATCCTCTTCACAGCCGGAATCCAGTGAATCTTCAGTTCCCGACTCTTCACAGCCGGAGTCCAGCGAATCCTCTTATGAGCCGGAGTCCAGTGAATCATCCATTCCCGAATCCTCTGAATCAGAAAGCAGTTCAGAAGAGCCCTCTGATCCGGGCTCAGAAGATACAGGCAGTCAGGAAAACTACGGTTAATAAAAAAACTATGGAGGTATGAACATGCAGGAGTATGAGATCCGGTATCAGCAGTGGCTTGAAAGTGACCTGGTCGATGAAGCCACCAAAGAGGAACTTCGTTCCATCGCGGACGATAAGAAAGAGATCGAAGAGCGGTTCTATCGTGATCTGGAATTCGGAACAGGCGGCCTGCGCGGCGTTATGGCAGCCGGCACCAACCGTATGAACATCTACACAGTGCGCAGAGCGACCCAGGGCCTTGCCAATTATCTTTTGACCAAGGATCCGAATACGGCGCAGATGGGCGTCGCGATCGCTTATGACTCTCGCAACAATTCTCCGTTGTTCGCGCAGGCTTCCGCGGAAGTTCTGAATGGCAACGGGATCAAGACCTATGTATTTGAATCTCTTCGTCCCACGCCGGAGCTGTCCTTCGCGGTCCGCACGCTGGGTTGCAAGAGCGGTATCGTGATCACGGCCAGCCATAATCCTTCCAAGTATAATGGATATAAAGCATACTGGGATGATGGATGCCAGGTCCTGGCGCCGATGGATCATGAGATCATCGATGAGGTCGATAAGGTCGATATGTTCGACGGCGTAAAGGTCATGCCCCGTCAGGAAGCGGAGGAGAAGGGCCTGTATCATGTGCTGGGCGAAGAGCTGGATAAGCAGTTCATTGATGCCGTAACCAAGGTCATCATCGATCCGGAAACCTTAAAGAAGACGGCCTCTGGCCTTCGCATCGTTTATACGCCGCTTCATGGAGCAGGTCTGATGCCGGTTACCCGCGCGCTCAAGCAGTGCGGATTTACCGATGTTACCGTCGTTCCCGAGCAGGCACAGCCGGATGGAAACTTCCCCACGGCTTCTTATCCGAACCCGGAAGATATCAAAGTCTTCTCTCTGGCTATCGAGCTGGGCAAGAAGATCGATGCGGATATTCTGATCGCGACCGATCCGGACGCGGACCGCATGGGTATCGTTGTCAAGTCCGACAAGGGCTATGTTCCCTTCACTGGCAATATGGTCGGCGTATTGTTCGCGGCCTATATTCTGGATGCGCGCAAGAAGACCGGCAACCTTCCGGCGGACAGCTTCATCGTCAAGACCATCGTATCTACCGAAATGATCCGCGCGCTGACGGATGAATACAACGTGGAGCTGCGTGAGGTCCTGACCGGCTTTAAGTACATCGGCGAGCAGATGACCAAGTCTGAAACAGAGGGCGGCACCTATCTGTTCGGCTTTGAAGAAAGCTATGGTTATCTGACCGGCATGCATGCCCGTGATAAGGATTCTGTCAACGCGGTGCTTCTGGTCAGCGAACTGGCTGCGTACTACAAGTCCATCGGCATGAACCTTGTAGACGCTATGAACGCGCTCTATGAGAAATATGGTTACTATAAGGAGACGCAGGTGTCTCTGGCCTTTGAGGGCATTGAAGGTGTGCAGAAGATCCGTGATATCATGGATACGCTGCGCGGAAATGCTAAGCCGTCTTATGGTGGCAAGAAGGTCCTTGAGATCAAAGACTATAAGGATGGCGACTGTGATGGCCTGCCGGCCTCCAACGTGCTTCGCTTCATCCTGGAGGACAATTGCTGGATCTGTGTTCGCCCGTCCGGCACGGAGCCGAAGATCAAGTTCTACTTCGGCGTAAAAGGCTCTTCCGAGGAAGATGCCCTGTCCATTATCGAGGATCTGAAGAAGGATACCGTCGATGAATTTCGTGAATAAGGAGTAGATCGTACCTTGCATCCCGAAACTGGAAAGAAAGAATACCAGCGCGGATATGCGAAGATCAATCTGACGCTGGATGTGAAAGCCGCCCGAGAGGACGGCTTTCATGAGGTTTCTATGATCATGCAGCAGATCCGTCTGTGGGACGATATATATCTCGAGATCACGGATGGAGAGGAGATCACATTTGAATGCAACGTTCCTTTCCTCGGAGCGACGCCCAATAATATCGCTTATCGGGCGGCCGTACTCATGCGGGAACGGTTCGGGCTGACAGGCGGTCTTCACATCCGGCTCAACAAAAGGATCCCGATCGCGGCCGGCCTGGCCGGAGGCAGTACCGATACGGCTGCTGTGATCAGGGGGATCAACCGGCTTTATGATCTGGGTATTCCTCGCGGGCAGCTGATGCGGATCGCGTCCGAACTGGGGTCCGATGTGCCCTATTGCCTGATCGGCGGGACCTGCCTGGCGACTGGCCGGGGAGAGTGGGTCCAACGGTTCCCTGTCAGTATGCCTCATGCCTATGTGGTGCTGGTGAAGCCTTCCTTCGGGATCTCCACGCCTTGGTCCTATAAGATGTTTGATAAGCAGGTCATCACACGGCGCCCGAATGAAAAAGCCATGGAACAAGCCATGAAAAAGGGTGATCTTTGGGCCTGCGGACGGGAGATGGTCAATCTCCTGGAACCCGCCGCCTTAGCTAAATACCCGGTGCTGGAAGTGATCAAACAAGACCTGAGAGACCTGGGAGCGGCCGGCGTGATGATGAGCGGAAGCGGACCAACTGTGTTTTCTTTATTCGAGCATAAAGAAGAGGCGGCTGAAGCGCTCCATACACTGAGAAAGAAGTATCCGCCGCGTTATCAGGTCCTTTATACGCAGATCCTGGAGAGACGCTCATGAAGATCGTGAAAGATCAGGTGCTGCTCGGCGCGCGGGAAAAAGAAGCCTGGCTGGAAGCGTTCCGAAGATTCTGTGATCCGGAGCGGATGATCCTGATGGACATCGAGACGACCGGCTTCAGCCGTGCCTATGACAGCGTATATCTGACAGGATTTCTCTATTTCGAAAACGGATCTTTTTACATTGAACAGCACCTTGCCTCGGACCGGAATGATGAGCCGGCGGTGGTCGAGGCCTACTATGAGAAAATGCAGGATCAGGACGTGATCATCACGTTCAACGGAGATATGTTCGACCTGCCTTTTATGGAGAACAGAGCGCGGGTGCTGCATGTGCAGGCACCGCAGCTGAAAGGGGAATCCGTAGACCTGTACCGCCGGTACCGTCCATTGGCATCGGCCTTTGGCTGGGAGAACTGCAAGCTGAAGACGATCGAACGCTTCCTTGGAATAGACCGGGAGGATACCTTTTCCGGCGGAGAACTGATCGACGTATTTGAGGAATACGCGGTGTCAGGCGATGAAGCACTGGAAAAAGTCCTTCTCCTGCACAACTATGAAGATATCCTGAATCTGCCCCGGCTTCTGAGGGTGGATGATTACGCGGATTGCCTTCGCGCCTCTGAGGTAGAAGAGCTTTCACTGGAGAAGACTTTCGCGGACAGGATCGTGCTGAGAGCCGTGCTTTCGCGGCCGGCGTGCCTTTCCCATGAGGGGGAAGGGGCCTATCCTAAAATGACCTCCGAGGTCCTCAGGTTCCGGACTGAAGCCGGCAGTCCGGTCATGTTTCTGACCCTGCCCCTGATCCAGGGATTGTTTTATCACTATCTGCCGGATCCGGAGAACTACTTTTATTTGCCGGAATCCGATTCGATCATCCATAAAGCGCTGGCGGATACGGCGCCGGGGGTAAAAAAGAAGAAAGCGACTTCCAAAAACTGCCGCATCGCGAGAGAAGGCTGTTTTGTTCCGGCATGGGGCACAAGCCTGGGGCTGCATGCCTTTCAGGGGGAGAAAAAACAGCCTGTCATCTTTTTGGAGGAGCAGGAATTGCTTCATGCCATGGAAAAGGCGGAAGGAAAGGAACGCACCGATCTGTTCCATCAATTATTTCAGATATAGAAAGAGCAGTAAATCATGATATTGGATATGACTCGTCCGGCACCGCTGCAGGAGCCGGAACGGCAGCATCATTTTATCCGGCTTCTGAAAGAGGCCCTGGAGGCAGAAAAGCTTGCGACCGGGCGTCAGAGGACCTACAGCATCACGACCATGGGATGCCAGATGAACGCAAGAGATTCCGAAAAGCTTTGCGGTATTCTGGAGGCCATCGGCTATAAGCCGGCGGAGTCGGAAAAACAGGCGGATCTTGTGATCTACAATACCTGTTGCGTGCGCGAGAACGCGGAGCAAAAGGTCTATGGAAAGCTTGGATATCTCAAGGGTTTCAAAAAACAGAATCCGGATCTGAAGATCGCATTGTGCGGATGCATGATGCAGGAGGACGCCGTACTGGAAAAGCTTAAAAAGTCCTATCGGGAAGTGGACCTGATCTTCGGGACCCACAATATCTATAAGTTCCCGGAACTGCTGGCCACGATGGAAGAAAGCCAGGGCGGCATGATCATTGACATCTGGAAGGAACACGGTGAGATCGTGGAAGACCTTCCCTCGATCCGGAAATTCGGGTTCAAAGCATCCGTCAATATCATGTTCGGCTGTGATAATTTCTGCACCTACTGCATCGTTCCTTATGTAAGAGGCCGGGAGCGGAGCCGCAAGCCGGAGGATATCTTGAAGGAGATCTGTGAGCTGGCCAGAGACGGCGTGAAGGAGATCCAGCTTCTGGGGCAGAATGTCAATTCCTATGGAAAAGGGCTTGAAGATCCGATTACCTTCGCACAGCTGCTTAAGGAAGTATGCCGCGTCGAAGGAATCGAGAGAGTGCGCTTTATGACTTCCCATCCGAAAGATCTGTCCGATGAACTGATCCGGGTCATGGCGGAGGAGCCGAAGCTCATGCCGCATTTCCATCTGCCGCTGCAGTCCGGCAGTTCCAGACTGCTGAAAGCGATGAACCGGCATTATGATCAGGAGCGCTATATGGACAGAGTCCATAAGCTCAAAGAAGCGATCCCTGACATCTCCCTGACCACCGATATCATCGTAGGTTTCCCGGGAGAGACGGATGAGGACTTTGAGGAGACAGTCAAGGTGGTCAGAGAAGCCGGTTTTGACAGTGCCTTTACGTTCATTTATTCCCCGCGTATCGGAACGCCGGCAGCGGTCATGGAGCAAGTTCCGGAATCGGAATCCAAGCCGCATTTTGATCGTTTGCTGAAGGTGCTGGAAGAAGTGATCGATCAGAACAATGAGAAAAAGATCGGTCAGGTCCATAAGGTCCTGGTGGAAGATGAAAGCAAGAACGGTATGCTGACAGGACGTACGGAGCAGAACCAGCTGGTGCACTTTGAAGCCCCAAAATCCATGATCGGACACATCGTGGACGTGGTATTGGATGAATCCAAGACCTATTATTTTATCGGACACTTATTAGAAAGAGAATAAAGAATGGCCAAGCAGCTGACACCCATGATGGATCAGTATCTCGAAGTCAAAGCACAGAATCCGGGATGCCTGTTATTCTTCCGTCTGGGTGATTTTTACGAAATGTTTTTTGATGACGCGGTGACGACAGCCAGAGAGCTGGAGCTGACACTGACGTCGAGAGCCTGCGGACAGGATGAGAAAGCGCCGATGTGCGGCGTTCCTTATCATGCCGCGGAAACCTATATCCAGCGTCTCGTGCAGAAAGGATATAAGGTGGCCATCTGTGAGCAGATGGAGGATCCGAAGCTGGCCAAAGGCCTGGTCAAGCGGGAGATCACGCGCATCGTAACACCGGGTACGACCATGAATGCTGAAGGGGCGGAACAGGAGAACCATTATATCCTTTCCGTCACACGCACAGAGGACCAGATCGGCATGGCCGTCGCGGATGTGACGACGGGAGAATTCCTGGTCACGGAACTGGCGGATGAAGAGCGTTTCATGGATGAGATCGCGAAATTCCGCCCGCAGGAGATCCTGATCAATGAGGAGACCGCGGGTGTCCAGGGCATCGACCTGTCCCGGATCCGGCAGCTCTATTCACCTTATATCAACGAATACGAAAGCTATCATTATCAGTTTGACCGGTGCCAGAGACAGATCATGGACCATTTCCATGTTCTGAACCTGGAAGGGCTGGGCCTTCATGAGATGCCGCTTGCGGTCACGGCCGCCGGCGCATTGCTGGAGTATCTGCTGGATACCCAGAAGCGGGATCTGACCCATATCAGCCGGATCGACATTTATTCGGTCCAGCAGTATATGATGCTGGATTCCTCCACCAGGCGCAATCTGGAGCTGACGGAGACCATGCGGGATAAGAACCGCAGAGGCTCCTTGCTTTGGGTCTTGGATCATACCGCGACCGCTATGGGAGGACGGACCCTGCGCCATTGGATCGAGCAGCCTTTGATCCAGGAAGAGCAGATCAATGAACGACTGGACTGCGTCGGGGTCATCGCCTCGGATCCGATGATCAGCGAGGAATTGAAAGAGGCCTTGAACGGCATCTATGATATGGAGCGCCTGATGGGACGCGTCTGTTATGGATCGGCCGGTGCCAGAGACCTGATCGCTCTTCGCAATTCGCTGGCTGAACTGCCAGGCATCAAGCTGATCCTCTCCGATCTTCAGGCCGGATATTTCCAGAAGCTGTCTCAGGAAATGGATACTTTGGACGACCTGCATGCCTTGCTGGAGGAGTCGATCTATGAGGAGCCGCCCATCACCTTGCGGGAAGGGCATCTGATCAAAGAAGGCTACAACGAGACGGTCGATAAGCTCAGAAGCGCTTCCACAGAGGGCAAAAGCTGGCTCATGGAGCTGGAGCAGGAAGAGAAGGAAGCTACAGGCATCAAGAACTTAAGGGTCGGCTTTAACCGGGTATTCGGCTATTATATCGAAGTCAGCAAGGGCAATATTCCCTTGGTACCGGATCGCTATATCCGCAAGCAGACCCTGGCAAACGGAGAGCGCTATATCACGGAAAAGCTGAAACAGATCGAGGATACCTTGCTTGGCGCACAGGATCGCGTGGTAGAACTGGAATATCAGCTCTTTACGGAGATCCGGCAGAAAGTGGCGGGAGAATTGATCCGCATCCAGAAAACAGCGGAGCAGGTGGCTCATATTGACGCACTGCGGTCTTTGGGCGAGGCGGCTTTCCGCAATAACTATGTACGGCCTGTTGTCAAAAAATCGGTCGCGGAGGACGGAAAGAAGGGTATTCTCAAAATCAATGAAGGACGCCACCCCGTGGTCGAAAAAATGCTGGGAGAAGATCCCTTCATCGCGAATGATACCTATCTGGACCTCAATGATGACCGGATGGCCATTATCACCGGCCCCAACATGGCGGGTAAATCGACCTATATGCGTCAGGTAGCGGTGATCCAGCTGATGGCGCAGGTCGGCTCCTTTGTCCCGGCTGCCAGCGCGGAACTGTCCATCGTGGACCGCATCTTCACCCGCGTGGGAGCCAGCGACGATCTGGCCGGGGGCCAAAGCACGTTTATGGTCGAGATGTCGGAGGTGTCCAACATTCTGCGTCACGCGACAGAAAAGAGCCTTCTGATCCTGGATGAGATCGGCCGGGGAACATCGACCTTTGACGGATTGTCCATTGCCTGGGCGGTCGCGGAATATATCAGTGACAAGCATGTGATCGGCGCGAAAACGCTGTTCGCCACGCATTATCATGAGCTGACCCAGATCGAGGGACAGCTGTCCGGTGTCAAGAATTACTGTGTTACCATCAAGGAAAACGGCGATGATGTCATTTTCCTGCGCAAGATCCTTCGCGGAAGCGGAGATCAGAGCTATGGCATCGAGGTAGCCAGACTGGCCGGCCTTCCGAAAGAAGTGGTGAACCGGGCCCATGAGATCCTGGATGAACTGCTGGATCAGGATATCGCCAAGCGCGCCGGCAAGATCAAAGCCAAGCCTCGTTCCGCCAAAGAAGAGGCGAAAAAGCCCATGACCGACCAGATGACCTTGTTCTCCTGGACAGAGGGGCCGGATCAGGAGGTGATCCGGAAGATCAGGGAACTGAAGATCGAAGAAATGACGCCCATGATGGCGATGAATGTATTATATGAGCTCAAGCAGCAGCTTGAAAGATCATAATAGAAAGGGAAAACCATGACAGAGATCCGAATGCTGGACCAGGCGACCATCAACCAGATCGCCGCGGGAGAAGTCATTGAGCGACCGGCCTCCATCGTAAAGGAGCTGGTCGAAAACGCGATCGATGCCGGCGCTTCCTCCATCCAGGTGGAGATCCGGGAAGGCGGGATCAGCTATATCCGCGTGACGGATAATGGATTCGGGATCGCGGCGGACCAGATCCGAACCGCTTTCCTGCGTCATAGCACCAGTAAGATCACGGATGCTTCGGATTTGACGCGCATCGGGTCTTTGGGTTTCCGAGGAGAAGCGTTGGCCAGTATCGCAGCCGTTTCTCAGGTGGAAGTGCTGACACGGGTCCCCTCCGCGGTGACAGGTGTCCGCTATGTGATAGAGGGCGGTGTCGAGAAAAAGCTGGAAGAGGCGGCTTGCCCGGTCGGAACGACGATCAAGGTAGAGAACCTGTTCTTCAATACGCCGGTGCGGCTGAAGTTCCTGAAATCCGCCAACGCGGAAGCTTCGCAGGTGACAGATATCATGGGACGGCTGGTCATGGGCCATCCGGAGATCTCGTTCCGACTGATCCGAAATGGGAAAGAACCCTCGATCCACAGCCCGGGCAACAATCAGATCAAGAACGGCATATACGCGGTCTATGGGCGGGATATCGTAACCCAGATGATGCCCATCCATACCGATGGTTCGATCCGGATCGATGGGTTCATCTCGAAACCGCAGCAGACGCGGGCTAACCGTACCTATGAGAATTATTATCTCAATGGCCGCTACATTCGAAGCCGGGTCCTGGAGCAGGCCATCGAGGATGCTTATCGGGACTATATCGTTCCCGGAACCTTCCCGATCATTGTATTGATGATCCGCATGGACCCCGCGGAACTGGATGTCAACGTGCATCCGTCCAAAATGGACGTGCGGTTTACAAAAGAAAAAGAGGTAGGAGAGGCCGTATATCAGGCCATCGCTGCCTGCCTTAAGAACACGGACCTGACAGCAAGGCTGGAAGGAAGCGCCAAGGTCCAGCCGAAGGTCGACCCGGTATCCGTCATTCCGGAAAAGATGCCGGAGCTGGCTGTTCCCGTGTCACGGCCGGAAGAGGAGCGCATGCCCAGACCGGTCTATGAACAAAGAGATATTTTCTCGACCCAGCCGGAAGAGAAAACAGCGCCGGTGGTGAAAGAGCCGGCCGTTCCCTACGGAGAGCCGAAAACGCCGGAGCCGGAACCGAAGAATACCCGCCCGGTACCGGAGTCGTTGCGTATCGTGGGCCAGGTGTTCCGCACTTACTGGATCGCGGAGGCATTTGATACGATCTATCTGGTCGATCAGCACGCAGCCCACGAAAGAGTCTTGTATGACCGCCTCAAGGAGAAGCTTTCCGAGGGCGAACTGGATTCCCAGATCCTTTTGGAGCCCATGATCATCAGTCTTCCTCCGGAGGATTATCGAGCGGTCCTGGAGCAACGCCAGGTCTTTGAGCGCCTTGGCTACGGGGTGCAGCCTTTTGGTGACGATGCGGTCATCGTGCGGGAAGTACCTTTTATCTTCAATGGCCCGATGGGACGGGAGGACTTCCAGACGATGGTGGATCTTTTGCAAAACGGAGGCCGAAGGGTCGACACGCAGATCCTGATCGATCGTATGGCCATGGCTTCCTGCAAAGCCGCGGTCAAGGGAAATGATGCCCTGTCATTGGAGGAGATCCAAAGCCTGATGGATCAGCTGCTGCATTCTTCCAACCCCTTCAATTGCCCGCATGGACGTCCGACCATGCTGACCATGACGCGCCAGGAACTGGAGCATCGCTTCGGAAGGTCGTGAGGAAGGAATATGAAACAGAAACTGATCGTGATCGCGGGGCCGACCGCTTCCGGAAAAACATCCTTATCGGTCGAATTGGCCCTTCGGCTGAACGGAGAGGTGATCTCCGCGGACTCCATGCAGGTCTACCGCCATATGGATATCGGTACGGCGAAGGTCACGAAAGAGGAAGCAAAAGGCATCCCTCATCATCTGATCGATATCCTGGATCCGGAGGAAGAATGGAATGTCATGCTCTTTCAGCAGAAGGCGAAAGAGGCGATAGCAGATATTTCCTCCCGGGGAAAGATCCCGATCCTGTGCGGCGGGACCGGATTTTATGTACATGCCTTACTGTATGATACGGACTTTGCCGAGGAAGAGGGAGATGAACTGCGGGAGAGCCTGGAGCGAGAGATGGAAGAACAGGGACCGGAGGCGATGCATGCCCGCCTGCTTCAGGTCGACCCGGAATCAGCGGCCGCCATTCACCCCAATAACCGGAAACGAGTGATCCGGGCTCTGGAGTATTATATGATGCACGGCCGTCCCATCAGCCGACACAATGCTGAACAGCATGAGAGATCCTCTCCCTATGATTTCCTGTTGTTTGGGATCGATATGGATCGGGCCGTCCTCTACGACCGCATCGACCGAAGAGTCGATCAAATGATGGCAGAGGGGCTGGTACAGGAAGTTAAAGATCTTCTGGCCCAGGGCATTCGACCGGGCATGACCAGTATGCAGGGCTTGGGTTATAAAGAAATGATCCCCTATCTGGAAGGAAAGGAAGATCTGGAAGAGAGTGTCCGGGTGCTCAAGCGGGATACAAGACATTTCGCCAAGCGCCAGCTGACGTGGTTCCGCAAGGAGAAAGACATGATCTGGCTCCGCGCGGATGACCCAAACGAGTCTCTTGTGTCCCAGGCCTTGCGATATATCCCGAAAACCTTTGCCGAAGGCCCTCTTATCCTCAAATAACGCTTGAAAAAGCGGGAAAAATCAAGTACAATCTCCATATATACCTTTATATCTAGACATAAAGAACACTTTAGGAGGTTACACCATGAACAAACAGATCAACCTGCAGGATACGTTCCTGAACATCCTGCGCAAAGAGCGCAGCGAGGTTACGATCATCCTGACCAACGGCTATCAGCAAAAGGGCGTGATCAAAGGATATGATAATTACGTCGTTATGCTGGATTCCGACGGCAAGCAGATGATGATCTTCAAGCATGCCATCTCCACGATCGTGCCGTTCCGCCCCGTGGCGATGAATCTGATTCGAGAGCAGCAGGAAGATCAGGAATGAGTCAGAAGGAATACTCAGAGCAGCTTCAGGAAATGCAGATTTCACCTGAGGTCTGTTCTTTTTGCATGCAAGCGGAAAAGAAACTGGCAGAGCGGTTCATTGAAGTGGACCACATTCTGGATCAGAACCAGTGGAAGGTTTTGAACAGCTTCCGAAAGAACCGGGTGGCGGAGCGCCATTTTGAGACCAGTACCGGATATGGCAATGTGGATGACGGACGGGATACACTGGAAGCAGTATATGCCGATGTCTTCCATACCGAGGACGCATTGGTCCGTCCGCAGATCATCTCGGGTACGCACGCGCTTTCGACCGCTCTGTTTGGCGTTCTTCGTCCTGGCGATGAAGTACTTTTCGCCTTAGGAGCTCCTTATGATACGCTCCAGGGCGTCGTCGGCATCCGGGAGGAGATCGGAGCGCTTACCGAATTCGGCATTACCTATCGCATCGCGGAATTGAAAGAGGACGGATCGGCTGATCTGGATGCGATCGCGTCTTCTATCACAGATAAGACCCGGATAGTAGAGATCCAGCGTTCCAAGGGCTATTCCTTCCGTCATTCTCTGTCCGTAGAGGAGATCGGAGAGATCATCCGCCGGGTCCGGGCTGTTAAAAAGGACGTAGTCGTTATGGTGGACAACTGCTATGGCGAGTTCACCGAGACGATCGAGCCGTCTGATGTCGGCGCGGATCTGACCGTGGGTTCTTTGATCAAGAATCCGGGCGGCGGTCTGGCCCCGATCGGCGGTTATATTGCCGGAAGGGCGGACCTGATCGAACGCTGTGCGGCCAGGCTTTCTTCCCCTGGTATCGGCAAAGAGGGCGGCGCGACCCTTGGGGTGACCCGAACCTTGTATCAGGGCTTTTTCCTGGCGCCTCAGACGACCTGTCATGCGGTCAAGACGGCTATGCTGGCGGCACAGGTCTTTTCGGACCTGGGCTTTGCGGTGTCGCCTTCCGCGCAGGAGCCGCATTATGATATCGTAGAGGCGATCGCGTTGAACAGCCCGGAAAGGCTGAACGCGTTCTGTCGCGGCATCCAGGCTTCTGCTCCGGTCGATTCTTATGTCGTTCCGGTGGCCAGTCCCATGCCGGGCTATGACCGGGATGTCATCATGGCAGCGGGCGCCTTCGTATCCGGTGCTTCGATCGAGCTGTCCGCCGATGGCCCCATGGTCCCGCCTTATATCGTCTATTTCCAGGGAGCGCTCACTTACAGCCACGGCAAGCTTGGCGTCATGAAGGCCCTCCAGTGTCTGATCGATGACGGACTGGTACAGCTGCCATGAGTATCAGACTTCCGGAATCCTTTGAGACCCGCATGCGGGACATGCTGGGGGATCAATACGAAGAATACCTGAAGAGCTTTGACAGACCGGTCCTGTCGGGTATGCGGCTCAACACCCTGAAGTGGGATGAAGAGCAGTTCCGGTCTTTGTGGGGCAATAAGGAGTCTGTTGCCTGGTGTCCGGAAGGGTTCTATGCTTCTGAGGAAGAGAAACCTTCCAAACATCCTTATTATTACGCTGGCCTGTACTATTTACAGGAGCCCAGCGCCATGCTGCCGGCCGCGATCCTGCCGGTAGAGCCGGGTGACAAGGTGCTGGATCTGTGCGCGGCTCCGGGAGGAAAAAGCACACAGCTGCTGTGCCGCCTTCAGGGCGAAGGACTGCTGGTTTCCAATGACATCAGTCCGTCCAGAGCCAAGGCGCTGCTGAAGAACCTGGAGCTGTTTGGCGGCCGCAATTATGTCGTTACCACGGAGCCTCCGTTTAAGCTGGCGGCCCGGTTCCCTGCTTACTTTGACAAGATCCTGGTCGACGCGCCTTGTTCCGGTGAGGGCATGTTCCATAAAGAACCTGCCATCATGAAGAACTGGGAGCAGTACGGGACCGGTTATTACGCGGATCTGCAGAGAGAGATCCTGGATCTTGCTTATGAGATGCTCAAGCCCGGAGGGCAGATGGTCTATTCGACCTGTACGTTTTCTCCGCAGGAAGATGAAGTCAGTCTGTATCGCTTCCTGAAGGAACATCCGGATATGCGCGTGGATGAAGTTCCCGAGACGCCAGGGTTTGATCATGGACATCCGGAATGGATCCCGGACGCAGATCCGGACATCGCGGAAGAGATCAGGAAAACCATCCGGCTCTGGCCGCATAAAGTCCGGGGAGAAGGCCATTTCGCAGCGCTCCTTCATAAGGATGGAGCCGCGGAAGAAAGTGTCGGTCAGGATCCCGGAACGGGCAAAGCTGACCCTGCCTTTACCGCCTGGTGCCAGGAAAACCTTCTGGTGCCGCTTTCTGAGGTGGTCCCGCAAGAGGGAAGACTGACAAGGATCAAGGATTTTCTGGTTAAAGAATATCTGGAACCGGAACGCGTGAAAGGCCTTCGTATCCTTCGCAGCGGCCTGCTGCTGGGCGAGATCCGGTCCGATCGTTTCGAACCGTCTCAGGCTTTGGCTATGGCCCTTCGGAAGGAACAGGTTCGCCATGTCCTGGATCTTCCGTCTTCGGATGAAAGGGTATTGCGATATTTAAAAGGAGAGACCCTGACCGGTCCATTTGGCCGGGATTGGTATCTGGTCTTAGTGGATGGATTCCCGCTTGGCTGGGCCAAAGGAAGCGGAAATCTGTTGAAGAACAAGTATCTGAAAGGGTGGAGATACCTTTGATCTATGATGTGATCATTGCCGGCGCCGGTCCGGCCGGTTCGATCCTGGCCAAATATATCGCCAGGGATAAAAAAGTTTTGTTGATCGATAAGCGCAGTATGTCCGCGGATCCAAAGGACCGGATGCGGACAGAGAAATGTTGCGGAGGCCTTCTGGATCCTTCCGCGCAGGATGCTTTGACCATGCTGCACATCGCAGTGCCCAAAAGCGTTCTGGAGGATCCGCAGGTATTCGCGGTACGGGCCATCGATTTTGATAATCATTCCGAGCGGTATTATCCGAAACGCTATGTCAATATAGACAGGACCGCCTTTGACCGGTTCCTCTTAAGCCGCGCCACCGCGGAAGAGAATGTGGAATTCCGCGAGGAATGTCTGTTGCAGAACTTTACGCAGTCTGACGGCTATGTGGAAGCGCGGGTGCTCAATAAGAAGACCGGCCATGTGGAAAAGATCCACGCACGCTATCTGGTCGGCGCGGATGGGGCGGCTTCCATCGTGAAGACCCGTCTCAGTGAGCGCTATCTGGTTCCGGTCTCCGGAGACCTCTTAAGCGGCGCGCCTAGAGCCTATACCTGCCTGCAGGAGTATTACACCATTTCACCGGAACAGCAGATCCCGTATCATGCGGCCATCTTTGACCGTCAGGTCACGGATTTCTACAGTTGGCTCATTCCCAAGAGCGATAAGCTCATCCTGGGCACGGCCATTCCGGAAGGAGAAAACGTCAAGCTGCGGTTCGCGAAGCTCAAAGCGGAACTGATCGAAAAAGGATTCCCGCTGACAGGCCTTGCAGAGCGCAACGGATGCCGGCTTTTACGGCCCAGACCATTCGGAAGCGTATTGTCCGGCAAGGGAAGAGTCTTTCTTTGCGGCGAAGCGGCCGGTCTGATCAGTCCCAGTTCCGCGGAAGGGATCAGCTATGCCATCCGGTCAGCCGTTGTGCTGGGCAAGATCCTGAAAGATGCATCCGGCAGCAAGCAGGCTCGTTATGATAAAGGGCTTGGACCCTTAAAGCGAGAGATCGCGATGAAGAGCCTGAAATCACCGATCATGTATGGACGGGTTGCCAGAGGGGCCGTGTTCCAGACCCGTCTATTGAGTATAAAAACAGAGGAGTAAACCAAAATGGCGTATAATCGATATCCCGATCATCGGAATCGAAACACGCACAGATCCCATAGAAGAAAGAAAAAGGCCAGATGGAAGATCGCGAACCCGGTCCGGTTCTACGGCAGTCTTCTGGTATTCACGTTGATCATCGTTCTGCTGGCTTCCCAGCTTATCAAAAAAGGAGAAAGCGGACAGCAGAAAGGGGCATCGGAAGCGGCCGCAACATCCAGCGAGAGCGCTTCATCCGAAGCACCGCAGGAATCATCTGTACAAGAGTCCGAGGCTGTTTCAGAAGATACGGGAACGGCGACAGAGTCGTCCGAACCGGAACAAGCACAGATCGAACCGACCGTCACCCTGGATTCCGGGTATCATACCGGGTTGAAAAAGCTGGACGAGCAGGTCATGGGCTTTTTGACCGGCATGGTCCTGTCTCATGCGGATAATCACGCGAAATCGCCGGAGGATTCCCGCGCGCCGGAAAAGGTACAGTATCTGTATCATATCGTGCTTGATCCGGCGCATGGCGGTGAGGATACGGGGCTTACGGTCTCGGGTATCAATGAAAGCGAATTTGATCTGTTGATCGCGACGCGTCTGCGTGACCGGATCCGGGAGCTGGCGCCGCAGATCGAGGTCTTGCTGACAAGGGAAGATGATACCTATGTCGAGATCTCCGATCGGATAGCCCTGGCCAATGACCGCGAGGCTGATCTGTATGTAAACTTAAACCTTTCGGCCAATGAGGAGGATCTGACGCAGGGAGGCGTGGCCTGCATGTTCTGGGATTCGGAAGAAAACACCCCCAGGGGCCAGGAGTCCTTGCGTGTAGCGATCCAGCTCGTCAACGCGGCCGCTACCGCCCTGGACCGTCCGGACAATGGGGCTCAGTGGGAGCTTTCCGAGATCCTGTATCAGACCAATATGCCGTCCGTTTCCCTTCGGATGGGATACCTTACCAATGATTATGACCGCGCGGCTTTGGTGGATGACGCGAAAAAGGCCGATATGATCGATCGGCTTGCCGAGAGCATCGTATCGATCGTCACCTCCTATGAGCCGCATGTAGATGTTAACATCCCTGAAGTCAAGACGGTAGAAGAATCTTCGGAAGAAAGTACCGAAAGCACATGGGAAGAAAGTGCCAGCGAGGAATCCTGGACGGAGGAATCCTGGACGGAGGAGTCTTGGACAGAGGAGTCCTGGACGGAAGAATCCTGGACAGAGGAGTCGTGGACAGAAGAATCCTGGACGGAAGATCCTGAAGCCCAGGACAATGGATGGGAGTGATGAACGATGGCCGTGATGGTCTATAAATGCCCAAAGTGCGGAGCGGCTTTGGAATTTGATGCCGAAGTGCAGCAGATGACCTGCAGCTATTGCGGCTCTATGTTCACGCCCCAGGAAGCCCTTGTCGGTGAGGTGAACGTCGAACCGGAAGACATCCGGGAGGAAACGCCGGAACAGTCCGAGGAATTCAATGCCCATCTGAAAGCCTGGCATTGCCCGGAATGCGGCGCGGACATCGTGGCGGAAGAGAATGTTTCCGCTACATTCTGCCGATTCTGCGGTTCGCCGACCTTGGTCGAGACCAATCTGACCGGGGATTACCGCCCGGTATCCATGATCCCGTTCAAGATCAGCAAAGAGGAAGCGAAAAGCGCTTTCCTGAAATGGTGTCACAACGGTCGGTATACTCCTAAAGATTTCGCTTCGGAACAACAGCTGGATAAGATCACGGGCATGTATGTCCCGTTCTGGCTGTTCGACTGTTATGTGGAAGGGATCGGGACCGGCACCGGCACCAAGGTCAGGACCTGGATCCATGGAGATTATCAATACGTCAATACACAGTATTACAAGATCCTGCGCCGGGCCAGAATGCGCTATTTCCGCGTGCCGGCGGATGGCGCGTCCGCTATGGACAATGAAATGATGGACGCGCTGGAACCTTTTGATTATGACCAGCTGATCCGCTTTGACATGCCGTATCTGTCCGGCTATATGGCGGAAAAATACGATGAGTCACACAAGGTCGTCTATCCACGCATCGAGCAAAGAGTGCGGCAGTATACGCAGCAGAAACTGCGTACGACGATCTCCGGTTACTCCAACCTGAATTTCCAGGGACAGACCAATTTCCAGAAGGTCGATGCCTGCTATTCGCTGCTGCCCGTCTGGATGCTGACCTATCGCTACAAAGGGCAGCGGTATATGTTCGCCATGAACGGTCAGACAGGCAAGGTCGTCGGCCATCCGCCGAAGAGCAATAAGAAGGTCGCGTTATGGTCCGCGTTGTACGGAGCTATCACCTTCGGTTCCTTGTTCCTGCTGGGAGGGCTGCTGTTATGAGAGCCCGAAGATCAGGTATTGTATTCTTTCTTCTTCTGGCCGTTGCGTTCATGCTGTTTCACACAACAGAAGCCAGGGCCGAAGATCAAAGAGTGTATGATGAAGCAGATCTGTTTTCCGACAGTCAGAAACAGGACCTGGAGGAGAAGTGCCACTCGTATGCGCAAGAGACCGGGGCGGATCTTGTGATCCTCACCGTTGACGATGCGCAAGGAAAGTCCTCGGAAGCATACGCGGATGATTTCTATGACGAAGGCGGCTTTGGCTTCGGAGAAGAGGCGACCGGCGCGATCCTCTTGATCGATATGGACAACCGTATGATCTACATTTCCACTTGCGGAGAGGCGATCTATTACATGACGGATGCCCGCATCGAAGAGGTCCTGAATACGATGGACAAGCCGATGGCAAATGAGGCTTATTATAGAGCAGCCGATATTTTCCTGGAGAAGACGAGGGCCTTCCTGCTGAAGGATCCCTACGCCAGACCAACACTCAAAGATCGGTTCATGGCCTCTTTGAAGCGTTCGCCGATCTATCTGGTCCTGTCCGCTATCGTCGCAGCCATTTCCGCGATGTTCATCCGCAGGTCGGAACCGTATAAGAATACGGTCACCTTCCAGACCTATCAGGATGAGGCGAACTTCAATATCATGCAGTTCGATGATATCCTGGAGAGAGAAAACACCACCATGCACCGGATCATCCATGAGGAACGGACCGGCGGCGGAGGCGGAGGGGGCGGCTCATCCACTCATATTTCCTCCGGCGGAGTGACGCATGGCGGCGGAGGCCATCATTTTTAATACGGTGGCCATTCTTAGATCGTTTGTATTTGAAATTCATATATAGGAGGTTTTTTTATGACCCAAAACTGGGATGTCGTGATTGCCGGCGGCGGCGTTATCGGCGCTGCTGTTGCCAGAGAGCTTTCACGATATGAACTGAACGTTGCGCTTTTGGAAGCCAACAGTGATCTGGCATTGGGAACGTCCGGAGCGAATTCCGGTATCGTGCACGCGGGTTATGACGCGCTGCCCGGAACTTTGATGGCAGAGCTTAATGTAGCCGGAAACGCTATGTACCCGGAGCTGTGCAAGAAGCTGGAGATCCCCTTCGAGCCCATCGGAAGCCTGGTCCTGGCTTTTGACGATGAGGATGTCGAGACCATTCACAAACTGTATGACCGTGGCCTTACGAATGGAGTCCCGAAAATGCGGATCCTGTCTGCTGAGGAAGTCAAGGCTATGGAGCCGAATGTGACAGAAACTGTCAAAGGCGCGCTGTTCGCGGAGACGGCCGGTGTCGTTTCTCCTTACGAGGCGACCATCGCGTTCGCTGAAAACGCGGCGGAGAACGGTGTTTCCTTCTTCCTGAGCCACCCGGTCACGGCGGTAGAAAAGACAGACGATGGTTTCAAAGTAGAAGCCGGCGGAGAGACTTTCTGCTGCAAGCTCCTGATCAACTGCTGTGGTGTGCATGCCCATGAACTGAGCCAGATGGCGGGCGGAGAAGCATTCCCCGTGACCGGCCGCAAGGGCGAATACATCCTGTATGATAAGAACTATGGCGGATATGTCCATCATGTCCTGTTCCAGCCGCCCAGCAAGATGGGCAAGGGCGTCCTGGTCACCCAGACAGCCGAAGGCAATATGCTGGTCGGACCCAGCAGCGTAGATGTCGACGATATCGATGATACCGCCACCACGCAGGACGGTCTGGACGGCGTTCTGGCTACGGCCCGCCGCACCTGTCCGCAGCTGCCCGGCGCTGGTGCCATCACCACCTTTGCCGGTATGCGCGCCGTGATCGGTGAAGACTTCATCATTCAGTATTCCGAAATGGTAGAAGGTCTGCTGCAGACCGCCGGTATCTGCTCTCCGGGCTTGACCGCCGCTCCTGCCATTGCCAAGAAGGTCGCGGGTCTGGTCGGTGAAAAACTGACATTAAAAGAAAAAGCCTCCTGGAAGGACACCCGGGATGGCATTCCTCCTTTCAACAAGCTGGGCTGGGAAGCCAGACAGGCTTTGATCGAGAAGGATCCGGCCTATGCTAGAATGGTATGCCGCTGTGAGACCGTCACGGAGGGTCAGATCGTAAAGGCACTTCATTCTCCGATCCCGGTCTATACGATCGACGGAGTCAAACGCCGTTGCCGTGCCGGTATGGGACGCTGTCAGGGTAGCTTCTGCACGCCGCGCGTAATGGAGATCATTGCCCGTGAGTCCGGCATTCCGTTCGAAGAGGTCTCCAAGAACGGACCGGATGCCAAGCTGATCACCGGATACTTAAAGGGAGGTGCCGAGGCATGAATACAAGAAAAATCGATACATTGATCGTTGGCGGCGGCCCGGCCGGTCTGGCTGCGGCGGTAGCGGCCTATGATGGAGGTGTGCGTGATCTTCTGATCGTGGAGCGTGACGTTCATCTGGGCGGGATCCTGCAGCAGTGCATCCATAACGGTTTCGGCCTGCAGTGGTTCAAAGAAGAACTGACCGGACCGGAATACGCGCAGCGTTTCGTAGATCAGGCCATGGAGCGTCATATTCCGTATATGACGGAGACCATGGTCCTGGAGATCACAAAGGATAAACATGTATACTGCGTCAATCCTGAAGAAGGCGTCATCGTCTTCGAGTGCAAGACCATCATCCTGGCCATGGGCTGCAGAGAGCGTGTCCGCGGCAATCTGAAGATTCCGGGAACTCGTCCCGCCGGTGTATATTCCGCCGGTCTGGCACAGCGTCTGGTCAACCTGGAAGGCGTCATGCCCGGTAAGGAAGTCGTCATCTTAGGTTCCGGTGATATCGGCCTGATCATGGCCCGCCGTATGAAGTGGGAAGGCGCGGATGTAAAAATGGTCTGTGAGATCATGCCGTATTCTTCCGGTCTGGCCCGTAATATCCAGCAGTGCCTGAAGGACAATGACATTCCTCTGCACCTCAATACCACGGTCGTCAAGGTCCATGGCAAAAAGCGTGTCGAAGGCGTGACCATTGCCCGGGTCGATGAGAACCGTCGTCCCATCAAGGAAACGGAGCAGTTCGTCAAGTGCGATACACTGATGCTGTCCGTAGGTCTGCTGCCGGAGAATGAATTGTCCCGCGGCATGGAACTGGCTATGGATCCGGTCACCGGAGGCCCCGCGGTCGATGAGAACCGTCAGACTTCCATTTCCGGTGTCTACGCCTGCGGTAACGTTCTGCATGTGCATGACATCGTAGACTTTGTTTCTAAAGAAAGCATGATCGCCGGCGCGGCAGCTGCCCGTTATGTCCTGGAAGGTC
Source organism: uncultured Eubacteriales bacterium (assembly GCA_900316145.1). Lineage (GTDB taxonomy): Bacteria > Bacillota > Clostridia > Lachnospirales > Bianqueaceae > RUG159. The sequence continues at coordinate 23,323 of ONBQ01000149.1, read as the reverse complement.
CCAAGGATACGGAAGGTTCTGTACCGATGACGCCCGGCACCAATGTTCGTTATATCGTTCCGCAGAGATTGGCGGCTCCGGAAGCCTGCAGCCTGTACTTCCGCGTAGGAAGCCCCTTAGGCGCGGGTGAGATCACCCTGACGGCCGATGGCGAGACCTTGATCAAGCGCAAGTTCATCCGTGCCGTTCCGGGCGAGATGGAGGAACTGCCGGTCAAGCAGGAGATCGCGGAAAAACTGTATCATGCCAAAGAAGTCGTAGTATCGGCTGTGGAAAAGGAGGCATAAATCATGCGAGTAGAAGAAATGATCTGCATCCTGTGCCCGCGCGGCTGCCATTTAACAGTCACGCAGGATGGGGATGATATTCAGGTAACCGGAAATACCTGCCCGCGAGGCAAGCAGTACGGGATCAATGAATTAACGCATCCGATGCGCACCGTTACGACTTCTGTCTATGTAGAGAACCCCGGCCGCGACAAAATGCTGTCTGTCAAGACCAGCGAAGCGATCCCGAAGGAAAAGATCGGCGAAGTCCTGAAGGCTGCTCAGGGCGTTAAGGCACAAGTGCCCGTCAAGGTCGGAGATGTTCTGATCCCGGGCGTTGCGGGAACCGAAGCGAATCTTGTAGCGACCCGCAATATCGGCTGATGTTATATAAGCAGTGAATATAAATAAGGACTCTCTATGGTTTCTAAGAGAGTCCTTGTTTTTTATTGGTAAGCGGATGTCAGCGGCGGCCGCCCATGCCGCCCATGCCGCCCATGCCCATGCCGGAGCCCTGTCCGTACACGGTGCCGGTCATTTCGATGGTGACGGAGGAGGAGCCGATGGTCAAGGTATAGGTCTGTCCGGCTTCGATACCAGGATCACTGATCAGGACAGAAGAGAAGGCTTTGGCAGAAGTATAATTGATGATCTCATTGCCGTTCGCGTCGGTAAGAGTGACGACGGTGCCGGCTGCCTGCTGATTGCAGCTGTAGAGGATGGTCCCCTGGGTCGAACCGGAACCAAAGTTCTCAGCCATTCCGGAAGAGCCCAACGCGATGATGGTGCCGCCGGTAATGGTCGCTTCGGTGTCATAGTCCAGAGAACCATTGCCATTGTCCGTCGGGCCGTCTATGGTGATGGTGCCGCCGGAAACGAGCAGCTGTCCGTTGGAATCCAGACCGTCACCGGCTGAGTTAACGTAGATCATGCCGCCGGAGATGGAGAGGGTGGGTGTGCCGCTGCCGGCTGCGTTGAAACCGTCATCGTTGGAGACCAGGCAGATGGAACCGGCTTGGATATCGATCGTATAACCTTCGAAGCCTTCATGGCTGGTCAGGATCTCGATCGTGCCCTCGGTTACCGTGAGGGTATAATCAGCGTGGATCCCGTCATCTCCGCTGGCTAAGGTCAGGTTGCCGTTATTGATCAGAACATCGCCGTTGCTGTGCAGGCTGTCATCCGCCGCGTTGATGGCAAGGGTCCCGCCATCGATCTGGATCAGGACATCGGATTTCAGGCCTTTGGTGGAAGTGCTGTCGTCAGAAGAAGTGGTGGACTGTCCGGGACCGAACCAGTCGGACTTGGCTTCTCCGTTGGTGTAGCCGCCGCCGGCTAAAATGTTGATCTCGCCGTCTTCGATCTGGATCTGTCCGGTGGCGTCGATACCGTCACCGGCTTGTGCCGTAAGATTCAAAGTGCCGTTTTCCATATAGAAGTAACCCTTGGAAGTGTCTTCAGTATTCTCGACGTGGATCGCGTCGGTTCCGGCGGTAATGGTGATGCTGCCATTTGCGATTCGGACACTGTCATTGGCATCCAGACCCTTTTTTGCGGCCGTGATCTCATACGTACCGTTCGTGATCTTCAGATCATCCTTGGCAACGATGCCATGGCCTTCTTCGGAAACAACGATCAGGGTGCCTTCTCCGTTGAAGGTCAGGTCATCCTGGGCGAAGATGGTCCCATCGATCGCAACCTCGCCGTCGCTTTCGAAAGTTCCGACAGAGGAGAGCGTATTGACAGAGCCGGCTGCGGATGTGATGAAGACCTTATCGGCGCTGGCCACGTAGATCGCGGCACTGCCCGAGTTGGTGATGGTCACGTTGTTAAGGACCAGCTGGATCTTCGCGGTATCGTCCGCGTCGATCACGATCTGTCCGTCAGAGAGACTGCCGCTCAGAAGATACGTGCCTTCCTGGGAAATGGTGATGATATCTCCTTCGATCGTGACCTGGTCACCGGCGGAGGCTCCGTCGGAAAGGGTGATCTGGATCGCGTTTTCATAAGAACTGTCCAGGTCTCTGTCGGTAAACAGATCCGAAGAAGACTCAGTAGTGGAAGTGGAGGATACAACGGAATCTGTTTCGGTTTCCGAAGCCTCGGTGGTGGAAATTTCTACGGAATCATTACCAGATCCATCCGCAGTGGTGCTTTCGGAAAGATCGGAAAAACTGTTTTCTATGATAGACGCCCCAGAGGTGCAGGCAGAGCAGATGGTGCTGATCAACAGCAGCATCGCAATGATGAGGGAATACTGTTTCATATCGGTTCTCCTTTCTGAGTGTGTTTTTTATCAGGAAAGGGCTCTTACAGAGCCTCTTCATTCATCGCTTTCATGGACAGGCTGATCTCCAGGTTGCCGTTGCGGCAGCGCAGCTCATCGATGAAAGCCTTTTCCTGTCCCGCCTCTTTCAGACGGACATCGTAAGAAAGACGGTTGAGGCTTCCCAGGTTGGTCGTCTTGACCTGGACCAGATCAGCCTGCGTAGTATACTTCTGGAACAGATCATCGAACATTCCATAGTATTCCAGATCTTCCGGGACCAGGATGCGTAGCTCCCGCTCCGCGCGGCCGCCTTTTTTCTCCCCGAAACCGATGGAGTTATATAGAAGATCGACACCACACAGGACGACGGTAAAGATAACGGCGAATCCAAGATAACCCATGCCGCAGGCAAGACCTGCCGCCATGCTGAGGAAGATGGCTCCGATCTCGCGGGCGGTACCGGGTGCGGAACGGAAGCGCACCAGAGAGAAGGTTCCCGCGACTGCGACACCAGCTCCTAAGTTACCGCTCACCATCATGATGATCACGGCGACCATCGCGGGCAGGGTGGCGAGGGTCACGGTAAAACTGCGGGTCGAAGAGGACCGGATCCTGTAGGATACAGAAATGATCAGGCCAAGCAGTAGGGCCGCGCAGAGACAAAGGGCAAAGACACCAGGTGTCAGGGTAGTCGTGATGATGGATTCAAACATAGCAGTAACCTCGGCTTTCTACAAGATGATAAGAGTTGGATGCCTGCGCGGGCTTGTAACAGAGCCCTGTCTCATAGGCGGTTCCGTATTTGGAAAAAGAAATGTGTTGAATGTCGGCTTCGCATAAAGCATGTGTCAGCCAAAGGGGAAGGGCGGTCGCCGTTTTGATCTCTAGCAGCGATTGTCCGGGATCGAGCAGCTGGGTACCGGCCGGCCTTGAAGATAAGGAAAGATGCTGATCTTCCCATCGGATATTGCGGTCCAGGGTGATCCGAAGGTCGGGATCCGCGGTGGAATAGAATGCCTTGCGGTCGTAGCACATGTGAACAGCCGGTTTGAGACCGCCGTAATAGCGGCAGAAGTAATCGATCTCGCGGCCGATCTGACTGTCTACGCAAAGGGGTTCTTTTCCATCCAGATAAGCGATGGCCCGTTCCTGGGGAAGCTCGATGCGGCGTTTGTAGACCACACCTTTGAATTTCTTTTTGAGCTCCAGAAAGATCATGTCGGAGGAAGCGGCCGGTCCATAACTGCGGATCCGAAGCTTCTCCTTATATATCGGTTTTTCCAGGGAGCGGCGTATCAGACGGTAGTCGGGAGTATCATAGTATATGTTGCAGATGGTGCTTTCCCCATGAGGATCCGGTTCCATGTAACCTTGCATGACTTGAAAAAGAAAGTCCCGCTGCTCCTGATCGAGCAGATATTTGATCTCGTGTCTTTGAAAAACCGCTGTGTTCATGGGTTTCACCTCCGTGTTTTGTCTGATGCTCATACTATATAGGACAAAAATGTCCAAAGAATGAACGAAAAAATAACAAACCGCGGATTTGGTAAATGAATTGTGAAGGGATGATTACAATGGTTTGACAACCGGGTACTCTTGCGCTACAATAGAGCGCGGAAAGCCCTCCTGTGGGAAAAAGAGGCTTTTCAAGAAAGAGGAAAACAAGTGAATAAACAAGGTTCACAGCATTGGGAAGAAGAGAACCGCGGGGCCAACCTCACGGATCGTGTATACGAAGAGCTTCGTCAGAATATCCTGCTGGGCAAGTATCAGGATGGGGAAGCGCTCACGGAACTGGGCGTCGCGAAAGAACTGAAAGTAAGCCGTACACCTGTCAGAGAGGCACTTCGACAGCTGGAGCTGGAAGAACTGGTCGAGATCCGTCCGAACCGCGGAGCTGTTGTCAAGGGCATTACGATCGAAGATATCCGTGATATCTATGAGATCCGGATCATGATCGAAAGCATGGCCGCCGCCCGCGCCGCGCTGGAAGCCGCGCCGGAGGATCTGGATATGCTGGAAGAAACGCTGGATCTGACCCAGTTTTATCTGGAAAGAGAAAACTACGAGAAGCTTTTGTCCATGGATGGCCGCTTCCATCAGCAATTGTATGATATATGTCAAAGCCGCATGCTGCGCCGGATCCTGAAGGATCTTCATAATTATGTAGGAAGATCGCGCGGCGCATCGCTTAAGACCGAAGGGCGGGCGATCGAGTCGCTGCATGAGCACCGGCTCATTCTGGAAGCCATGAAAAACCATGATGCGGAAGCGGCAAAAGCCCGGATGGCAGAGCATGTACGCAACACGCAAAACAACATCATGCGTATTTATAAAGAGAAAAAGGCATAAAAAAAGCTGATCCCCAAGGGTTTCGATCCCGGGATCAGCTTGATTTTTTTTCAGATGTTTTCGATCTGCCAGTCGATGGGCTCCTTGCCGATCTGCTCCAGCATGGCGTTGGCTTTGGAAAAATGGCGGCAGCCAAAGAATCCATTGTGCGCGGAGAGCGGGCTTGGATGCGCCGCTTCCAGTATAAAGTGGCGGGCGTTGGTGATGAGGGATTTCTTATCCCTCGCGTAGCGCCCCCACAGAAGGAAGATCACAGGATCCTCCCGATCATTTAATAAGGAGATGATGTGGTCAGTGAAGGTCTCCCAGCCTTTGCCGCGGTGAGAGCCGGCTTCCCCGGCCCGCACGGTCAGTACGGCATTGAGCATGAGAACGCCCTGGTCCGCCCATTTTTTCAGATATCCGTTATTCGGGATATAAAGCCCCAGGTCAGACTGCAGCTCCTTATAGATATTCATAAGAGATGGAGGAATGGCCACGCCGGGACGCACGGAAAAGCTATAGCCGTGGGCCTGATCAGGCCCGTGATACGGGTCCTGCCCCAGGATCACGATCTTAACATCTTTATAGGCCGTTCCGTGCAGACAGCCGAAGATATCATACATGTTGGGATAGACGGTTTGCGTCTTGTATTCCCTGGCCAGAAACGCGCGCAGCTCCTGATAATAAGGTTTGGCAAATTCCGGAGCCAGAAGCTCCTGCCAGTCATTGGTAAAAACAGCAGCCATATGTTTTTCTCCTTTATGGATCGGATGAGACTTGTTTTTCTCTTACTGTTCGGTAACCCGCCGGCACCGAACGGTAACTTATTTAGTATATTATAGCATGTTAACAGAGACCTTGACAATGTAAAATCATTTCGATATAGTAGTGAAAAAGAAGCGGAACGGAGGACTTCATCTATGAAACAGATCAGGATCGGAACCTGCATCCCCGGAGAGCACGCCCTGGAATGGCTGCCTCCTATGGTAAAAGCCGGCTTTGAGTGTGTGGCGGTCAATTTTCATATGTCCTTGCACGGGGTGGATCTGAAGGAGCTTGCGCCTAAGATCGATGACATTCTGGCCGGGACAGGCGTTTACGTATCCACCCTTGGTTTTTTCTGCAATCCCTTGATGTATGAAGATCATAAAAAAACTTTGGAGCAGGTCATTGACCGGGCGGCGGATTTCCATGCGGCCAATGTAGCGACGTTCGCGGGGGCGTTTGAAGGAGAATCCGTTGATAAGGCAATGCCGAAATTTAAAGAAGTCTTCACAGATCTGGCCGCCCGGGCGGAGGATCGGGGCGTCAAGCTGGTGATCGAAAACTGTCCTATGGGCGGAACCTGGAACCACACGACCTGCAACATCGGCTTCAATCCCAAAGCTTGGGAAATGATGTTCGACTTAGTTCCCTCCAAGGCGCTGGGCCTGGAGTGGGAACCCGGCCATCAGCAGATCCAGCTCATCGACCCGATCGCCCAGCTAAAAGAGTGGGCTCCTAAGGTCTATCATATGCATGGCAAGGACGCGTCGGTGGACAAGGCAGCGATCGCGAAATACGGTGTCTTTGGAGCCGTTGATTTCGCGCCGCAGCGCACGCCGGGCTTTGGGGACCTGAACTGGCGTGACATCTTTTCCATCCTGCGTGAGCATGGCTATGAAGGGGATATCTGCGTAGAAGGCTATCATGACCCGATCTATCGGGGAGAGTGGGAAATGACCGGACAGCTGCACGCTCTGTCCTATCTGAAGTGGGCCCGGGGCGGAGAGTTCGTTCCCAATCCCTGGGATCAGCAATAAAATCAAAGGATCCGCGGCCTGAAAGGGTTCGCGGATCCTTCTGGCTCTCTGAAGACCGTGATGCTTGACAAGCGTAGGCAACTGTATTATAATCAATGTAAATTCAAGCAAAGGCTGGTGAAACTTTAGTGGACGACGGTCCTTACCGAGAACGGATCCTGATCAAATGAGTAATATCTTGAGGCGAGGTACATAAGTATCTGGTCTTGTTTTGTTTATATTAGAATTATAGAAATGAGAATGGAGTGTAATCAGTAGTTCAATGGAAACGACTATGATCGTGGTGATCATAATCATGATCTTATTATCCGGTTTTTTCTCCGCCACAGAGACGGCGTTTACAGGCGCCAATCGGATACGATTAAAAAATATGGCACAGGACGGGAACAAGAAAGCACAGAAGGTACTGGATATAACCGAGGAGTTTGACAGGTTGATCTCCACCCTTCTGATCGGCAACAATGTCGTCAATATCATCGCCAGTACGCTGGCCACCGTGCTTTTTACCACCATCCTTGCGCACAACGGCGCCTTCTGGGCAACAGTCGTCATTACCATATTGGTCCTGTTCTTTGGTGAGATCACGCCTAAGACCATCGCCAAGCAGATCCCGGAACGCTTCGCCTGCAGCGTGGTTTCGATCGTGAGGGTGCTGGTCACGATCCTGATGCCGTTCAATTATCTGATCCGTCATTGGCAAAACCTTTTGGGCCGGGCCTTTGAAAACAAAGTGGACCAGTCGGTTACAGAAGACGAGCTGATGACCATGATCGATGAGGTCGAGGAGGACGGGATCCTGGATGAGCAGGAAAGTGAACTGATCCGTTCCGCCATCGAATTCCATGATGTAACCGCGGAGGAGATCCTGACCCACCGTGTCAACATCATCGGTGTCGAGAAGTCCATGACTATGGAGGAAGTGGGCCAGATCTTCAGCGAACATACCTATTCCCGACTTCCTGTCTATTCAGAATCCATTGATGAGATCATCGGTATCCTGCATGAGAGGGATTATATGCAATGTCTTCTCAAGGGCGAAACGCAGTGGAGCGACAAGATACAGCCGGCGGAATACTTCCCTGAGAACATCAAGATCCAGAACCTTCTGGAAGAATTGAGAAACAAGCAGTCGCACATGGCCATTATCGTTGATGAATACGGCGGCACGCAGGGTATCGTGACTATGGAAGATATCTTGGAAGAGCTGGTCGGCGAGATCTGGGATGAACATGATAAAGTCGTCGTGGATTACCGCCAGGTCGATCCGGATACCTATGTGATCTCCGGCGGCATGGAGCTGGATGAGTTCTTTGAGCTGGTCGGTCATGATGAGGATGACGTGGATCAGTTCGAATCCTCTACAGTGGGCGGCTGGGTCAGCGAAATGCTGGAAAAGATCCCCGCGGTGGGAGATACCTTCGATTACCAGAACCTGACCGTCCTCGTACAGCTCGTTGCGGACCGTAAGGTCGAGAGAGTGCTGGTGGTCATCAAGGAGATCGAAGAACCAGAGGAATGAGAAAAAAGAATGACAAGACAGAGCCTGATCAAAAGGCTCTGTTTTTCTGCGAATACGCTTCATCAATATGACGAAATTTAGAAAGCCTTGAGTGTTCGCGTTGCAATCATATGGAAAGAATAGTATAATGATAAGATACTGCATCAAAAGGAGTTTTACCGAATGGGTTTACTGATAACATTTGTTTTAGGAGTTTTCATCTTGATCGGCGCAGGTCTGACGCGTCTTTCCCATGACCATGAAAAGGTGGAGCATATCTCCATCGCCCTGGCCTGTGGAACCATGATCATGCTGGTCTTCCTGGATCTGATCCCGGAGGCGGTAGAGCATGTCGGATCGGGACGCTGGTATCTGATCGCTCTGTGCGCGGTGATCGGTGTTCTGATCCTGAAAGGTCTGGACCATTGGGTCCCGGACCATGACAACGCCCATGGCTTTTCCCATGAATGCAGCGAGGAGAATGTGATGCATATCGGTATCATGTCTTCCATTGCCGTATTGCTGCACAACATGATCGAGGGCATGGCGGTGTACAGCCTGACGATGGAATCTACCAGAGTCGGCGCTCTGGTCGCGCTGGGCGTAGGACTGCACAATATTCCCATGGGCATGATTTTGGCTGCGACCCTGGAGCATGAACCGAAGAAGATCCGTTATACGCTGCTTGGGGCGGCCGTATTTTCCACTTTTATCGGCGGGTTGCTGATGTACTTCTTAAGCGCAGCCCTGAGCGAGTTCTTTATCGGCATCCTGATCGCTCTTACCTTAGGCATGCTTTGCTATATCATCTTTTTTGAGCTGATCCCGCATCTGATGCACGATCCGAATAAAAAGATGTCCCTTTTGTTCGTGGCTGTCGGTATGATACTGATCGTGATCAGTGGGTTTCTGGAGTAAATAAGGAGAAAAATGGACCATTTCAAACTGCATTCAGACTATCAGCCGACCGGTGATCAGCCGCAGGCGATCAAAGAACTGGTCGAGGGCTTTCAGAGCGGTATGAAGCACCAGACGCTGCTGGGCGTTACGGGATCGGGCAAAACCTTTACCATGGCGAATGTCATCCAGGCTTTGAACCGCCCTACGCTGGTGCTGGCGCATAATAAAACGCTGGCAGCTCAGCTTTACGCGGAATTTAAAGAATTCTTCCCGGAGAACGCGGTAGAATACTTTGTTTCCTACTATGATTATTATCAGCCGGAGGCCTACGTTCCGCAAACGGATACCTATATCGAAAAAGATTCGGCCATCAATGATGAGATCGATAAGCTGCGTCACTCCGCGACGGCAGCCTTGTTTGAGCGCCGGGATGTCATTATCGTATCCAGCGTTTCCTGTATCTATGGTCTGGGTGACCCGATCGACTATAACACCATGGCGCTGTCCCTGCGTCCCGGCATGGTCCGGGAGATGGATGATGTCATGCGCCGCCTGGTCGATCTGCAGTATACCCGCAATGAAATGGTGCTGGAACGCGGCACGTTCCGCGTGCATGGCGATGTGCTGGAGGTCGTGCCGGCTTCCCAGGAAACGCACGCCTACCGGGTCGAGTTTTTTGGTGATGAGATCGACCGTATTTCCGAGATCGATATCCTGACAGGCGAGGTCTACGGACGGACGGAGCATATGCTGCTGTTCCCGGCTTCTCACTATGTCGTAGAGCCGGAAAAAATGAAGAGAGCGATCCGAAGCATCGAGGAAGAACTGACGGAACGCCTCAAGGAGCTCAAGGCGCAGGATAAGCTTTTGGAGGCTCAGCGCCTGGCCCAACGGACCAATTTTGATATCGAGATGCTGCAGGAGACAGGCTTCTGTTCCGGTATCGAAAACTATTCCAGACATCTGGCAGGACGTCCGGCCGGCAGCACGCCTTACACCTTGCTGGACTACTTCCCGGATGATTTCCTGACCATCGTGGATGAATCTCATATGACGATCCCCCAGGTCCGGGGCATGTTCAACGGAGACCAGTCCCGTAAGTCGGTCCTGGTGGATTACGGGTTCCGCCTGCCATCTGCCAAGGACAACCGTCCCCTCAATTTCAAAGAGTTCGAGAGCAAGACCCATGATATGCTTTATGTGTCCGCGACCCCCGGCCCCTACGAGGCGGAACACAGCGAACACACCGCGGAGCAGATCATCCGTCCCACCGGCCTGCTGGATCCGGTCGTTGAAGTCAAGCCGGTAGAGGGCCAGATCGATAACTTGATCGCCCAGATCCGCCGTGTGAATGAACGTGGACAGAAGACCCTTGTCACCACGCTGACCAAGCGCATGGCAGAGAATCTGACCCGGTATCTGCAGGAAGCGGGCATCAAGGTCCAGTATCTGCATTCGGACATCGATACCCTGGAGCGCCTGGAGATCGTGCGGGATCTTCGTACCGATGTCTATGATGTGCTGGTCGGCATCAATCTGCTTCGGGAAGGCTTGGATATTCCGGAAGTGTCCCTGATCGCGATCCTGGACGCAGATAAAGAAGGCTTCCTGCGGTCAGAAACATCCCTGGTCCAGACCATTGGCAGAGCCGCCCGTAATGTGGACGGTCATGTTATCCTGTACGCGGATCTGATGACGGGTTCCATGGAGCGCGCGCTGTATGAAACGAACCGGCGCCGTGAGATCCAGCAAAAGTATAATGAAGAACATGGCATCACTCCGCGCAGCATCCAGAAGAAGGTCCATGATGTGATCCGCGCTACTTTGGAGGCGGAGGATGTTCCGGATGAGCGCAAGGCTAAGCATGAGAAGGATCCGGAATCCATGACCCGCAAGGAGATCGACAAGGCGATCAAGCAGCTCGAGAAAGAAATGAAGCGTGCGGCCGCGGATCTTAGGTTTGAGGAAGCAGCGTTGTTCCGCGACGAGATCCTGGAGCTGAGAAAAGCCTTGATCGAACTGTCCGAGAGGGCTTGACGATATCGTCAACATCCGATATAATACAAAGAGAAAAGAGAACATCTGTTCGCTATCATATATAGAAAGAGTTTATGTTATGGGTGACTTCATACGTATAAAAGGGGCCCGTGAGCACAATCTGAAAGATCTGGAGCTGACCATCCCCAAGAATCAATTCGTCGTGGTGACCGGCCTGTCCGGTTCCGGCAAGTCTTCCCTGGCCTTCGATACCATTTTCGCGGAAGGCCAGCGCCGGTATATGGAGTCCTTATCTTCCTATGCCCGCATGTTCCTGGGGCAGATGGAGAAGCCTGAGGTCGACAGCATCGAAGGACTGTCTCCCTCCATCTCCATCGATCAGAAAAGCACATCCAAGAACCCGCGCTCTACGGTGGGCACGGTCACAGAGATCTATGACTATCTGCGTCTGTTGTACGCGCGCATCGGCATTCCGCATTGCCCCAACTGCGGCCGTGTTATCGAGCGGCAAAGCGTCGATCAGATGGTCGACCAGATCCTTTCCCTTCCGGAGGGCACGCGCATCCAGCTGCTGGCGCCTATGGTGCGCGGCCGCAAGGGCCAGCATCAGAAGCTGCTGGAATCCATGAAAAAGGCCGGTTATATCCGCGCGTATATAGATGATATCCTGTATCAGCTGGATGAGGACACCATCGATCTGGATAAGAATAAAAAACACACCATCGAGATCGTGGTCGACCGTCTGGTGGTGCGGGAGGGCATCGCCCGCCGCTTAACGGATTCTCTGGAAACCGTTCTGCGCCTGGCTGATGGTCTGGTCAGTGTCGATATAGCGGGGCAGGAAAAGCAGATGTTCAGCCAAAGCCTGGCCTGCCCGGACTGCGGCATCAGCATCGAAGAGCTGCAGCCTCGTATGTTTTCTTTTAACAATCCTTTTGGCGCCTGCCCGGCATGTTCCGGCATCGGCTCGCAGATGGAGTTCGATGAAGACCTGATCATTCCCAACAAGGACCTGTCCTTAAAGGACGGAGCCATCGCGGTCATGGGCTGGGGTTCGGTCAAATCCGAAGACAGCTTTTCCGGCCGCCTGCTGCGCATCCTGGCGGAGCGCCATCATTTCAGCCTGGACACCCCGGTCAAGGACCTGCCTCAGGATGTGTACAACATGCTCATGTACGGAGCCGGAGACGAGATCTCCATGACCTATGAAGGCCGCTTTGGCGTGAGAGAGTATAAGACGGTCTTCCCGGGACTGCTCAACAATATGAAACGACGCTACGAAGAAGCGACGGAAATGATGCGGGCGGAATATGAGGCCTACATGACCAAAACGCCCTGTCCGGTGTGCCAGGGACGCCGCCTTCGCACGGATGTCCTTGGCGTCACTGTAGGGGATCTCAATATCAGCTCGCTGACAGATCTTTCCGTATCCGACGCGTTGGATTTCTTTAACCATCTGACTTTGACCCACAGGGAGGAGCTGATCGCCCATCAGATCTTAAAAGAGATCCGGGCCCGCCTGGGCTTCTTAAATACGGTTGGTTTGAATTATCTGACTTTGTCCCGTTCAGCCGGCTCCCTGTCCGGCGGCGAAGCACAGCGCATCCGCCTGGCTACGCAGATCGGTTCCGGCCTGGAAGGCGTCATCTATATCCTGGATGAGCCGTCCATCGGCCTGCATCAGCGGGATAATGCCAGATTGCTAAGCGCGTTGAAGCAGCTCAGGGACCTGGGCAATACCTTGATCGTGGTCGAGCATGATGAGGAGACCATGCGCAGCGCGGATCACATCGTCGATATCGGACCTTCCGCCGGCATCCATGGCGGGCAGCTGATCTGCCAGGGTACGGTCGAAGATATCATGGCCTGCAAGGAATCACTGACGGGTGATTATTTAAGCGGCAGAAAGGCCATCACCGTTCCGGCCCAGAGGCGGCCGGTCACAGATAAGTGGCTTCGTTTGTATGGCTGTCAGGAGCATAATCTGAAGAATACGGATTTCCAGATCCCGCTGGGTGTCTTTACCTGCGTCACTGGCGTGTCCGGTTCCGGCAAGAGCACCTTCGTCAATGAGATCCTGTACAAGATCCTGGAGCGGGATCTGAATCATGCCCGCATCAAGCCGGGCAAGTACAGTCGCATCGAAGGGCTGGAGCATCTGGATAAGGTCATCGCGATCGATCAGTCCCCGATCGGGCGCACGCCGCGTTCCAATCCGGCCACCTATACCGGTGTGTTCGACCTGATCCGTGACCTGTTTGCTACGACCCAGGAGGCCAAGCTGCGCGGTTACAAGAAGGGACGCTTTAGTTTCAACACCAAGGGCGGCCGTTGTGAAGCATGCAGCGGAGATGGTATCAACAAGATCGAAATGCACTTCCTTCCGGATGTATATGTACCGTGCGAAGTCTGTCACGGCAAGCGTTACAACCGGGAAACCTTGGAAGTCAAGTATAAAGACAAATCCATCGCGGATGTTCTGGACATGTCGGTGGAAGAGGCCCTGCCGTTCTTTGAGAACGTTCCCAAGATCCACGCCAAGCTGAAGACCCTGTATGATGTGGGCTTGTCCTACATCAAGCTGGGGCAGCCTTCCACGACGCTGTCCGGCGGTGAGGCGCAGCGTGTCAAGCTGGCTACCGAACTGTCCCGCCGGGAGACCGGACGCACGTTCTACATCCTGGATGAGCCTACGACCGGTCTGCATTTCGAAGATGTCCGCAAGCTGATCCAGATCCTGCAAAAGCTTGCCGACGGGGGCAACACCGTTCTGGTCATCGAGCACAATCTGGATGTCATCAAAACAGCGGACTATATCATCGACTTGGGTCCTGAGGGCGGGGATCAGGGCGGAACCGTGATCGCCTGTGGTACACCGGAAGAAGTGGCCAAGACGCCCGGTTCCTATACCGGACAGTTCCTGGTGCCGCTGCTGAAGAAGCGTTCTTAACCATAATGAGGGTATGAAGTATGAATAATGAAGAATTGATGGATCTTTTGAACAAGGTCCGCAACGGTGAAGTCAGCACCGAGGAAGCCGGAGAGCAGATCAAACGACTGAATTTCGATGATCTGGGCTTTGCGAAGATCGACCATCACCGGGCTGTCCGGGTCGGCGTTCCGGAAGTCATCTATTGTGAGAACAAAGCTTTGGAACATATCGAAGGGATCGTTAAGAACATGATGGAGCGCACGGATGAAAACATCCTCGCCACCCGCGCTTCCCGGGAAGCCTTTGAGCATATTCGTAAGATCGCACCGCAGGCAGAGTATCATGAGCTGGCCCGCATCGTGACCGTACGCCGTAAAGAGATCCATCAGGTGCCGGGCACCATCCTGATCGTGACAGCCGGGTCGGCGGATATTGCCGTAGCGGAGGAAGCGGCCATTACCGCGGAAATGCTGGGCAATCCGGTCGAGCGCTGCTATGATGTCGGGGTCGCCGGACTGAACCGGCTGCTGGCGCGCCTGGATGTGATACGCCGCGCCAATGTAGTCATAGCGGTGGCCGGCATGGAAGGGGCTCTGGCCTCTGTTATCGGCGGTCTGATCGATAAGCCGCTCATTGCCGTACCGACCAGCGTAGGATATGGAAGCAGTTTCCATGGTCTGTCCGCTTTGCTGACCATGCTGAACAGCTGCGCGTCCGGCGTAGGCGTAGTGAACATCGACAATGGTTTCGGCGCGGCCTATCTGGCAAACAGCATTAATCGAGTCAATCTGAATCAACAGGAGAAATAAATTACCATGTTGGCACGTTTTACAAAACAAGCGCAGAAGGCGCTGGATCTGGCCAAAGAAGCAGCTATGGAGCTGCACTACGGCTATATCGGGACGGAGCACCTGCTGCTCGGTCTGATCCGTGAGGGAACGGGCATGGCAGCCCAGATCCTGCAAAAGGAAGAGATCACAGAGGAGAAGATCCTGCAGATGATCAGCCGCCTGGAGCTGGAGCCGAATCCCGCGGCGGGAGAGCCTGCGTTTACGCCGAAATCCAAGCGGATCTTAAGCAACAGCGCGCAGGAAGCTGTCCGTCTGGGGACGCTGTCCGTAGGAACCGAACACCTGCTCATGGCCCTGCTTCGGGAAAGAGAAAGCCTGGCCGTGCGATTTATCGTCATGGGCGGCGGCAGCCCACAGCAGATCTTCGGACATCTGATCCAGGCTATGCGCGGCCGTGAGGGCGAAGAGGGACCGAAAGCAGGTCCTGGTATGGAAGAAGAACAGGCGCAGGGGACTGCTACGCTCGATAAGTTCAGCCGAGATTTCACTAAGCTGGCGAAGGAAGGCGCCTTTGACCCGATCATTGGCCGGGAGCAAGAGATCCAGCGTATCATCCAGATCCTGTCCCGCCGCACTAAGAACAATCCTTGCCTGATCGGCGAGCCGGGCGTTGGCAAGACGGCCATCGTAGAAGGACTGGCCCAGCGTATCATCGATGGTGCTGTTCCGGAAAGCATGAAGAACAAAAGAGTCGTTAATCTGGATATGGCAGCCATGATCGCCGGGACCAAGTACCGCGGAGAATTCGAAGAGCGCATCAACAAGGTCATTGGCGAGGTCAGCCGCGCGGGAGATATCATATTGTTCCTGGATGAGCTGCATACCTTGATCGGAGCCGGAGCGGCGGAGGGGGCCATGGATGCCTCCAACATCCTAAAGCCGGCTTTGTCCCGGGGCGAGCTGCAGCTGATCGGCGCGACCACCTTGGAAGAATACCGCAAGCATATCGAAAAAGACCCTGCTTTGGAACGGCGTTTCCAGCCGGTCAGAGTGGAAGAGCCGACCGAAGAGGAAACGGTCCGTATCCTGGAAGGGCTGAAGGATAAATACGAAGCCTTCCATAATGTCATCATTACGGATGATGCGGTCCGGGCCGCTGCCAGACTCTCAAAGCGCTATATTTCCGATCGCTTCCTGCCGGATAAAGCCATCGACCTGATCGATGAAGCAGGATCCAAAGTGCGGTTAAGCCTGTATACCGCACCACCGGAGATCAAGGACCTGGAAAACCGGTTAAATGATCTGGCCCAGGAAAAAGAAGAAGCAGTCGCGTCTGAAGATTTCGAACGGGCCGTTTCCATCAAACAGACAGAAAACCAGATCCGCAAAAAGCTGGAAGAAGCACGTCTCAACTGGGAGCAGACCAACAGCCGTCCGCGGGATGTCGTAGATGAGCAGACCATCGCCGATATCGTGTCAGAATGGACCCAGATCCCGGTATCCCGCCTGGCGGAGGAGGAAACGGAAAAGCTGCGTCAGTTGGAGAAAACCCTTTCCGGCCGGGTCATTGGCCAGGATGAAGCGGTGGCAGCCGTGGCAAAAGCCATCCGCCGCGGCCGTGTCGGTCTGAAAGATCCGAAGAGGCCTATCGGCTCCTTCCTGTTCTTAGGTCCGACAGGCGTAGGAAAGACGGAGTTGTCCAAGGCCTTGACAGAAGCCCTTTTCGGGGATGAAAACGCCTTGATCCGGGTCGATATGAGCGAATATATGGAAAAGCACAGCGTGTCCAAGCTGATCGGTTCGCCTCCGGGTTATGTCGGCTTTGAGGATGGTGGTCAGCTGAGCGAGAAGATCCGCCGCAAGCCTTATTCCGTCATTCTGTTCGACGAGATCGAAAAGGCGCATCCGGATGTTTTCAATATTCTGCTGCAGGTCCTGGATGATGGACGCATCACGGATTCTCAGGGTCGTGTCGTTGACTTCAAGAACACCGTGATCATCATGACTTCCAATGTCGGAGCCCGCAGCATCGTCGCGCCGAAAGATCTTGGCTTTGTGGCCGGCCGCGATGAGAAGCAGGATTACAAGCGTATGCAGCAGAACGTCATGGATGAAGTCAAGAAGCTGTTCCGTCCGGAATTCTTGAACCGTCTGGACGAGATCATGGTCTTCCATATGCTCAATGAAGACAACATCCGCCGCATCGTCTATCTGATGTTCGGTCAGCTTGCGGAGCGGGTCATGGATACCGCCGGTATCCAGATCAAGCTGGAACAGGATGGAGCCGGCCTCTTGGCCAAAGAAGGCTTCGATCCGGCATTTGGTGCCCGTCCGCTGCGCCGCGCTTTGCAGACACAGGTCGAGGATGTGCTGGCGGAGAAGATCCTGGAAGGAGCCTTCCAGGAGGGAGACTTGGTCACCATTTCAGAAAAAGACGGAAAGCTTTTGTTTCAAAAAGAAGACAAGTCTAAAGAATCGTAAACTATCAAACGAACATGCCTAAAAAAAAGGAAAGCTATGTTTGTTCCTCATGTGGATATATCTCATCCAAATGGATGGGACAGTGTCCTCAATGCGGAACCTGGAATTCGATGGAGCTTCAGGAAGCCCTTCCAGAAGCCAGGGAAACGGCCAGAAGTGCGCCAGGCGCGGTCCGCCCCAAGAATCTGAAGCCCTTACGGGATATCAAAACAGACCGGAGCCGCCGCTATCAGACAGGGATCGGTGAGTTTGACCGGGTCCTGGGCGGCGGGATCGTGCGCGACAGCTTAACGATCATCGCGGCCAAGCCAGGAGCCGGCAAGTCCACCCTGCTGCTGCAGGCCGCTGAGACGCTGGCTCAGCAAGGTCTGACCGTTCTCTATGTATCCGGCGAGGAAAGCGAGAGCCAGATCCGCCGTCGGGCGGAACGGATCCTCGACGGCATCCATGAGAAGATCTGGGTCCACTCCACGACCAGCCTCAATCAATTATTGGGAGCTGTGGGGGAACTGGACCCCAAGGTCCTCATCGTGGACAGTATCCAGACCATGTCCTTGGATGAGATCGCGTCCCGGCCGGGCTCGCCGACGCAGGTCATGGAATGTACACAGGCCTTGATGAAACTGGCAAAAGACGCGGATCAGCCCCGGGCTGTCATCATGGCAGGCCAGCTGACCAAGGATGATGAGCTGGCGGGCGTACGCGCGCTCGAGCATATGGTCGATACGGTCCTGTACATGGAGGCGGAAAACGGTGACGATCTGCGTACATTATCCGCTACGAAGAACCGTTTTGGCAGTACGGGCGAGATGGGCTTTTTCACCATGGAAGAAGAGGGCTTAAAGCCGATCGACAACCCTTCGGAATACTTCATGACACGGCGGGTGCCGGGGCAGGAAGTCAACGGAAGCGCGTTGACCGTTGTGCGGGAAGGAACACGTCCTGTCATCGCGGAGATCGAAGCTTTGGTCTCACAAAGCTTTACGCCCTATCCGTCCAGAACTTCAGAATGCATGAAGCGTGACCAGCTTTCCACACTGATCTCCATCCTGGAGCAGAGGGGCGGGCAGCCTTTGTACGACAAAAACGTGGTGGTCAAAACCACCGGCGGTCTGAAGCTGACCCAGCAATCGGCCAATCTGGCGGTGATCCTGGCTATGGTATCTTCCGCTTTAAAGAAGAGCATCCCGGCGGGCTATGTCTTCATTGGTGATGTAGGCCTGACTGGTGAGTTGAAAAAGGTGCCGCAGCTGGAGTCCCGGATCCGGGAACTGGAAAGAATGGGCTTTGAAAAAGTATTCATTCCGGCAGGGGCCCTTCGGGAAGAGATTTTGCGCAAGTACCCGGGCATCGAGGTCGTAGGCTTAAGAACGCTCTCGCAGGTGCTTCGAAATGTCTTCGGGGATATCAAGCCTGTCTTTTAAAGTAACAGAATCAGGAGGACGCACTCGTGCTGAAATACGAGAAAGATAAAGAGAAAGCAGCATTCAAAGAGATGAGCTTCCAGAAAAAGATTGAGCACATCCGCGAATATTACACGCTTCCTATCGTGTTGGGACTTGTCGGATTGTATATCTTCGGCTGGGCTTTGAATCATTATGTGATCAACCCGCCCAAGAAGGCAACAGTCAACATCACCTTCCATTCCTATGAGATCAGTCAGGATGAAATGGAAAAGCTGGAGAAAGAGCTGCCTGATGTATTCCCGGAATATTACGATGACCGTCACGAGATCAGCACGGATCAGATCTCAACAGGTATCGACATGGGAGCTGCCGGCTATGATTCCGCCTCTGGCACCAAGCTGGTCGCGATGATCGAAACCAAGAGCATCGATCTTCTGGTCGGAGACCTGAGCGCATTGGGCAATGACGCGTTTAACGCCTTCCTCATGCCGCTGACTGATGTATTCACGGATGAAGAGCTGGCCCGGATCGAAGAACTTGGCTACGTACAGGAAGGTGCGGATTCTCCGATCGTGGAGGTCAGTGAGGGAGAGCTCAATGAGTACGGGTATGAGACCTTGAAAGATCCGCAGCCTTATCTTGTTGATCTGTCCGGCAACCTGACATTGCGTACGATCATCAACGGAGAAGCGACCTATGTAGGCTTTGCGGCCAATGCTCCGCATCTGGAAGAAGCCAAGGAATTATTCTGGTATTTTCTGACCGGAGAAAGGGCGTCAGTCGGTTGACAACCCATCATTCCATAGGGTACAATAAGCAATGGTTCCCATATGAACATAAGAATCAGCAAGGAGAAGAATATGGCCATCGAGTACAAGAGCGCAGGCGTAGATGTAGAAGCCGGGTATGAAGCGGTAAAACGAATGAAAGAACACGTTCAGAGAACCATGAATGAGCGTGTGGTAACGGATCTTGGCGGCTTCGGCGGGTTGTTTTCCCTGGCCGGGATCAACATGGAAGAGCCGGTGCTCGTCTCCGGAACGGATGGAGTCGGCACTAAGGTCAAGCTGGCCTTCTTGATGGACAAGCATGATACCGTCGGCATCGACGCGGTTGCCATGTGCGTCAATGATGTTATCTGCTGCGGAGCCACTCCGTTGTTCTTCCTGGATTATATTGCCTGCGGCAAGAACTATCCGGAAAAGATCGCGCAGATCGTCAAGGGTGTCGCGGAGGGCTGCGTGCAGAGCCACAGCGCTCTGATCGGCGGAGAAACAGCCGAGCATCCGGGCCTTATGCCGGAGGATGAATATGATATCGCCGGTTTCTCTGTCGGTATCGTGGACAAGAAAAAAGTGATCGACGGCAGTACAGTAAAGGCGGGAGACGCTCTGATCGGCATCGGTTCGAGCGGCGTGCACAGCAATGGATTCTCGCTGATCCGCAAGGTTTTCGGCCTCAATGAAGAAGGAGCGGCTGAAAGACTGGCGCAGTATCACGAAGAATTGGGCATGACATTGGGAGAGGCGCTCATCACGCCCACCCGCATTTATGTCAAAGCTATCGAAGCGCTGCAGAAGGCAGTTACGATCAAAGCCATCAGCCATATCACTGGCGGCGGATTCTATGAGAACATTCCGCGTATGCTGCCCAAGTATACCAAGGCCGTCATTCAGAACGGCAGCTGGGACATGCCCCCCATCTTCGGACTGGTCCAGAAATGTGGCGAAGTCAGTGATTACGGCATGTTCAATACCTTCAATATGGGCATCGGCATGCTGGTAGCAGTCGATGCGTCCGAAGCGGACAAAGCGGTCAAAGCTTTGCGTGAGGCCGGTGAGAAAGCCTTCTGCATCGGTCAGATCGAGGCATCCGAAAACGAGGCGCCGGAGGCGGTCCTGGTATGAAGACCGCGGTATTAGTCTCAGGCGGCGGCACGAACCTGCAGGCCATGCTTGACGCGAAAGACCGGGGTGAAATGCCTGAGGTCGAATTCGTCTGCGTCGTAAGCAACAGAAAAAAGGCATACGCTCTGGAACGGGCACGAGAGCACGGCATCGAAGCGCTGTACCTGCCCACGGTCCGTTTTGACAGCACGGAAAGCTATAATACCGCGCTCCGGGATCTGCTCCTGGAAAGAGGAGTAGAGGCAGTCGTATTGGCGGGTTTCCTTGTGGTCCTTTCCAAGCCGATGACGGATGCGTTTCCCAATCGGATCATCAACGTACATCCTTCCTTGATCCCTTCCTTCTGCGGTGATGGGTTTTATGGGCTGAAAGTCCATGAAGCTGTATTGGAACGCGGAGTCAAGGTCAGCGGCGCAACGGTCCATTTTGTGGATGAAGGTACCGACACGGGCCCCATCATCCTGCAAAAAGCCGTTGCGGTCGAGGAGGGGGATACGCCGGAAGCCTTGCAGCTGCGCATCATGGAACAGGCAGAGTGGAAGCTGTTGCCTTGTGCCGTGGAACTGCTGGCGGAAGGAAGACTGATCGTAGAAGAGCACCGGGTCCGGATCCGGGAAGCGTAAGGCAAGGAGAAGCAACATCATGAAAATACTGGTAGTCGGCAGCGGCGGCCGTGAGCACGCCATCGTCTGGAAACTGAAGCAGAGCCCGAAAGCAACAGAGATCTTCTGCGCGCCGGGCAATGCCGGCATCGGAGAAGATGCCACCCTGGTTCCTGTCAAAGCGACGGATATCGAGGGACTGGTCCGCTTTGCCAAGGAAAAAGAGATCGATCTGACGGTCATCGGTATGGATGACCCGCTCATGCTTGGTGTAGTAGATGCCTTTGAGGAAGCCGGTCTCCGTGTATTCGGCCCGCGCAAAAACGCGGCCATTCTGGAGGGCAGCAAGGCCTTCTCCAAAGAACTGATGCATAAATACGGTATTCCTACAGCGGCGTTCTGGGAGTTCACGAGCAGTGAAGAAGCCAAAGCGTTTCTGAAGGAGCACAATACCTATCCCATCGTATTGAAGGCGGATGGTTTGGCGCTTGGCAAGGGCGTTCTGATCTGCGAAGATGAGCAGCAGGCCATGGATGGGGTCGATGAGATCATGGTCGACAAGAAGTTCGGCAGCGCCGGTGACAAGCTGGTCATCGAGGAGTTCATGACCGGTCCGGAAGTCTCCGTCTTGTCTTTCTGTGACGGCAAGATCATTCGTCCCATGGTCAGTGCCCAGGACCACAAACGGGCCTTGGATCATGATCAGGGACTCAACACCGGCGGCATGGGAACGTTCTCTCCCAGCAAGTATTACACGCCGGAGATCGCGGCCTATTGCGAAGAAAACATTTTCCGTCCCACGGTCAAGGCCATGGAAGCGGAAGGACGCACCTTTAAGGGCATCATCTTCTTTGGTTTGATGCTGACACCAGACGGTCCCAAGGTTCTGGAGTACAACGCCCGCTTTGGAGATCCGGAGACCCAGGTCGTTCTGCCGCGTCTGGATGGAGACCTGGTCGATATTTTCGAAGCCTGCATCGATGGAACGCTGGATCAGGTTCCGATTGCCTGGAAAGATAATGCCGCGGTCTGCATCGTTCTGGCATCCGGCGGTTATCCCGTTTCTTATGCCAAGGGATATCCGATCGAAGGCCTGCATGCTTTTGACGGGCAGGATGATCTTATGATCTTCCACGCCGGCACAGCCAAGAATGAAAAGGGCGAGATCGTGACCAGCGGAGGCCGCGTTCTGGGAGTCGTCGCGCTGGATGAGAATCTGGATAAAGCGATCGCCAAGGGCTACGCCAACCTGTCCAAGGTCTCATTCAAAGATGAGCACTTCCGCACGGATATCGGCCGGAAGTAAAATTATAACAACAAAAAAGCCGCCACAGATGAAATGTGGCGGCTTCCTTTTGTTTTAAAAAAGACTTTATATTTTACTCAACAGCCATCTTCTTGACCTGCGCCAGAGCGTGAGCGACGACCGGGATCAGGATCACCACGATGGTGATGGCGGCTTCCGCGCCAAGATAGGCGCCGTTATAGGCCAGAGAGTAGATCACGCCGCTCTTGAAACCGTAATCCGCGGCATAGGCTCCAAAGAAGATCCATCCAGAGAGGAAAGCGAAGAAATACCGGGCCAGCACAGCCACGATATAGCCTTTTAACAGGCCATGCTTCTGCTTGCTGAAGAGGCCGGATAAGCCCAAAGCGGTGAAAGCGAAGATGTAGTCGACTAAAGCCTGGGGAATGGTCAGAATGTACGGATCGATGACCATCTGCAAAACGCCATAGGTGAAAGCAGCGGTCAGACCGGCGCCAAGGCCATACCAATATCCGACTAAGACGATGAAAAGCATGGACAGTAAAGTGACAGATCCGCCCATCGGCATATGGATGAGTTTGATCATGGATGTTACGGTAGCCAGAGCAATAGCCAGAGCGGAGAAAGTCAGCTGCTTGGTGGAAGACTTGCGCTGCTTGCCAAATAAAGCAACACCGGCCAGAAACACAGCGACCATGATCAGGATCATGGCGGTAAAACCCGCTGTAGTCGGCTGATAGGTCGTTTCGCCCCAATCGTTAACGACAGGAGTAAAGAAAAACGGTAAAGAAGACATAAAAAACCCTCCCTAAAATAAATATTTGGGAGGAGCCAGCGTGAAAATACACATGATAAACGTGTATAACACTT
>ONBQ01000148.1 GCA_900316145.1 uncultured Eubacteriales bacterium | reverse complement strand
GCAAAACTATTCTAACACAAAAGAAGGCCTCCTGGCAAAGCCAGTTGGCCTTCTTTTCGTTATGGACTTATTTCACGGCCCCTTTTTATTGACCGCAATTATTTACTCACAACCCTACATTTCCACTGTTCAGGCCCGCATTGTCCTTCAGTTCCAGGCTGTCGATGAAGGCCTTGATATGCAGGTCCCAGAACGGCCACTCGTGCCCGCCGGCAGTCTCCCAATAGGTCAGGTCATAGCCATTCTCCTCCAGGCAGGCTTTAAGGCGACGGGTTTTCGGCAACAGCTGATCGTCCGCTCCGCAGGCCAGGTAGATCTTCGGCTTATTTTCGGTATGGGCTGCCAGCCACAGAAGGCTTCCATCGCTTTCCGGGATCTTCTCCAGAGGCCCAAGCAGACTGGTGATATAGCTGGGCTTCATCAGAAGAAATGGAATCTCCTCGTTCAGCAGTTCCAGATCCTGGGAAATATCCGCTGTGGAAAGCGCGCAGATCCGGCCAAACGTATCACTGTATTTCAGTCCATTGCGCAAGGCGCCATAGCCGCCCATGGACAGACCGGCGATATAGGTATCCTCCCGTTTATCGGACAAGGGAAACATCTTCCGGGTCAGTTCCACCAGTTCCTGGCCGACGAAGGTGCCGTAGTTGTTGCCTTCCGCCGTCCGGTCCACATAGTAGCTGTTGTCACCCTGGGGCATGACCACGCACAGATCCTTCTCCTCCGCATAACGCTGGATGTTCGTATAATTGACCCAGTCCGACTGGGAGCCAAACATCCCGTGCAGCAGATACAGGGTCTTCAGGGGTCTGGGATCGACCGCCGGCATGCCTGGGAACTGTACCTTGTCGCAGGGCAGGATCACGTTGACATTGACGGTCCGCATCAATGCCTGCGACTGCAGGCTCATCTGTATGAATGCCATGATTCCTCTCCTTACATGTCAAAATGATAGCATCCAGGAGCGAGCTGGATCTTTGCCGTCTTCACTCCGTTGTGCGTTACGATCTCATCATATCCGGTCTCATCTTCCACCGGCAGATACAGCGTTGCCGTGGTATTGGCCGGCACGGTGCAGTCATAGGAAGTCATTCTGCCCTCTTTCGCCGTCCAGGCAGATTCGATTCTGCCATAAACAGAGTCATAAGCCGCTTTCATGTCGGTAAAATGCCCGCCGCAGACCGGTTGCAGGACGAAACTCTTGAATCCGGTGATCCCGTCACGATGAATACCGGCCATGAATTCCATCATCCAGGTACCTACGCCGCCCAGTGAGTAGTGATTGAAGGAGTTCATTCGGTTCTGACCTCCAAAACCATTTTCGATGGTGTAGGAGCTCCAGCGCTCCCAGATGGAGGTCGCGCCGTTGATGACCGGATACAGCCAGGATGGATAGGCCGTCTGTTCGAACATGGTATAAGCGGTATCGATATTTCCGCCCTCTGTCAGTGCCGGCAGAAGCGGCGCCGTGCCCATGAAACCGGTGGTCATGGTGTAACCGGTCTTTTCACAGGCTTCCGCCAGATACTTTCTGGCGTAGGGGCGGTTTTCTTCATTGTAGACGCCGCACATGAGCGGCAGCGCGTAGGAAGCCTGGGTATCCTGCAGCACGCCATTCGCGTTATAAGTCCGGTGATCCGGGCCAACGAAGACTTCGTTCCACTCCTTCTGCAGGCCGTCCGCATAGGCTTTGAAAGTTTCCGCATCCTCTGCCAATCCAAGGATCTCGGCCGCCTTCTGGGTGAAGCGGATGGACTTGTAGAACTGGGCGTTGTCCATCAGGGAGGCATCGGTATCCTGGACCGACAGGTGGTCACCCAGCCAGCCGCTATGTTTGGAGAGATACTTTCTTCCCTCCGCCGTCCAATGGTCGCGCATGCCTTCGACATGCTTTTTCATGTTCGGGTAGTTTTCCGCCAGTTCTTTCCGGCTTCCGTACTGCAGGAACGTCTCAAAGGGCATGGTCACGCCGGCTGCGTTCCAGGTATATCCCAGCGCGAAGGCCTGCCCCACCGGGGCGTACATCGGCGCGTACAGATGGAAGGTGCCGTCTGTGCCCTGGGCATCGCGCTGCAGCATGTTGAAGTTGCGGTAGAAGGCGCTCATGTCCGACATGTAAGTTGCCGTCTCTGTATAGACGTTCGCGTCACCGGCCCAGCCCAGACGCTCATCGCGCTGCGGACAGTCTGTCGGGATGGACAGATGGTTGCCCAGCGTCGAGCAGATGATGTTTTTAAACAGCTGATTGGTCAGCGGATTGGAGGATTCAAAGAACGACGTCTGGCGGACAGAACTGAAGAACAAGCCCTGGATATTCTCCTCCGGGATGGCTTCATCGATGCCGGACAGTTCGATATACTGATATCCATGGAAGGTAAAACGAGGCTCGTAGACTTCATTTTCCTCCCCCTTCATGACGTAGACATCCGTCACCAGCGCGCCGCGCAGGTTCTCGGTCAGGATCAGGCCGCCAAGATCGCCATAGTAGAATTCATTCTCCGGGTCGAGGCGCGGGTAGCGGATCTCCGCATAGCGGATCGTGACCTTCTGCCCACGGACGCCCTTCGGGAAGGTGATCCGGGGGACGCCGACCATGTTGATGCCCATATTATAAATGTAGACCGTATCGTTATCGGTGCCACGTACTTCTTTGGCTTCGAACTTCGCGTTCAAGGTTTTAACCAAGGTCATGCCGGGATCGATCTTGGCCGTGATCTTCGGCAAAAGGCCGCAGACCGTAGGCTCGCAGACCACAGCCGCTCGCCAGGCGGATGTGTCATAACCTGGCTCGTTCCAGCCGGGCAGTTCTTTGGTCGCGTCATAGGTCTCGCCGTTGAAGTTGCCCGCATAGCGCCAGGGGCCTTCCCCAAAATACTGCCAGGAAGCATCGGTCGGGATGTAGGCTTTCGTTCCGTCTTCGTAGGTAAGTGCCAGGACAGCCAGGAAGGCCTGGGTATCCCCGTAGAAGTTATAGTTTTCGATGGTATAGGAGGTCTGGTCGCCGAACCAGCCGGAGGCCAGGACCGCGCCGATGGCGTTTTCGCCCTCACGGACCAGGCTGGTCGCGTCGAAGGTCTGGTACAGGATGTGCTGACGGAAATCCGTATCGCCCGGCGTCAGGAACTCATCACCGACTTTCTGTCCGTTGATCGTCATCTCGAACAGGCCGCGGGCAGTGGCGTAGACCTTTGCGCTCCGAACCTTCTTCTCAACGGTGAATTCCTTGCGCAGCATGGGCAGGCCGGCGTGGGAGGGATCCGCGTAAACCAGGGTCCCCGGCTCCGCCGTGATCTGACTGCCCTGGACCTTAAGTTCCTCTTTGCCTTCAAAGATTGCATAGGTCTTCCCAGTCGTTTCATCAAAGATCACATGCTTCTCTCCCCCGTAATGGCGGATCTGGTAATCCTGGAAGAAAGCTTTTGTCCCTTCATCCGTCATGAAACCTACATGGCACAGCCGCGGATAGATGGGCATATCCATGACCTCGCCCAAGGGGTTCAGGATCAGATGGGTCTCCTCATAGGCTTCCGGCGGCGCTCCCGGCATGATGCGCGGACTGCGGATGCCGGTGTACAACTTCTGCCCGTCGATGGTCATATACTCCATCTGGTTGCCGCTGATCACGATCTCAAATGCGTGAGTGCCAAAGCGGTTCTCCTCGCCTATGATGGATGCCGGGATCTCCACGGTAAACGCAGGGGAAGTGCCATCTTCCTCCGGCTGATAGCCTTTGCGATAGACCTCCAGCACGGCCGGGATCTTCTCTACATTCAAGGCATAGGCGATGTAGTTCTCGCCATGGATCAGGGAATTATTATGTGCGGAAGATAGCAGCCGCGGATCATTGGCACCGAAGACCACGCCGGCCAGGCGGCCGCCCTTTTCGATTGTCATCGCGAAGCAAAGCCTGAAAACAGGCACCGTTTCCGCCGCGAAAGTGATCTCATCCGGGCCGATCCACTGGGCACCGTGCCAGGCTTCCAAAGTTTCATTCATGAAACCGGTGGCAAAGCAAGAGGACGCAGTTAAGGCCTCCCCCTTCTCGTTCCATACGGTCAGATCCCAGGTATATTCCGTTTCCGCCTGCAGTTGCTCAGGATATTCGATCTCCACAGAGGCATCGGAACAGACCTTGCCGCTGTCCCAGCAAGTCTGATCTCCCTGCCGGACAATGATCTGATATGCCTTCTGGCAGGCACCCTGCCGATCGGATCCCATCATCCAGCTGAAGACAGGATGCTGTTCATCCAGCGCCATAGGTGAGTCCATGTAATTGACACGAAGTTTCTTTAAAGCATCCATTCTCAGTACCCTCCGTTTTTTAATTTCTGTGACGCGTAGATCGCGCCGCCGATCACGCTTTTATCGGCTTCATCTTCGGTGTAAAGGATCTTCAGGCTTTCCGCCGGATAGGGCTTGCGCAGCCTTAAGTAGATCCTCTCGTTCAACAACTCTTTCGGGAAGCCGGGCATGTTCAGGATCCCGCCGCCGATCAGGACAGCGTCCGGATCCAGGATGTTGACCTCCGTGGCCACCGCGATCGCCATGCGGTCAATGAACTGCTTCAGAGATTCTTCCTCTGCATGCTTCAGGAACATCTCTCCGATCGGTGTCTTGGGATACTGTTCCTTTTGCAGTTTGGCCAGATATTTGCCCCCGCCCAGGCTTTCCATGCAGCCGATATTGCCGCAGCCGCAGGGCTCATCGCTCCCATCCACCGGAATGTGCCCCAGCTCGCCGGCCGTTCCGTTATGGCCTTTCCAGGGCTTTCCATCGATGGAGATCGCATTGCCGATGCCTGTTCCGAAATAGATCCCGCAGATCATGCCCTCTTCCGGCAGGCCATACTTACGCGAGTCAAAGCATAAAGCCATGGTCACATCCCGCTCCGCGACGACCGGCACGCCCAGTTCCTTCTCTAACCGCTCCACGACCGGCAGATCCTCCATAAACTTCAGGTTCGGTGCCTGCAGCACCTTCTTCCGCTCACGGTCCAGCGTGGCGGGAAAACCGATGGCGACGGCTTCAAAGGACAAGCCTTCCGTAAACTCGCGGATGAATGCCGCGATATCCCCCAAAACATCTTCCGTCCGGATCACGCTTAAGGTCGGGACTTTATTGAACCGCACGACCTTTGTCCCTTCTACCGCGCCGATCCTGAAATTCGTTCCTCCGATATCGATACCGATGATGCTCATACATGCACCTCCGTTCTTTTATGCTTCTATTATAGCAAGGCCTGTTTCCGCCCTCAATGCTCAGTTTCAACAATAATTACTGATATTTTTTGACATTTCTTTCTGCTTGCATATTTTCAGCATAACTGCTATAGTAAAGGCAATAATTGACCGTATCAAACCCAAAGCAAGGAGGTATTTCCCTATGCCAAAGATCACATTCATGGGTGCCGGTTCCACGGTATTCGCGAAAAATGTCCTGGGCGACAGCATGATGACGCCGGCTCTGGAGGAAAGCACGATCGCGCTCTATGACATCGATGCGACCCGCCTTACTGAATCGGCAATGATGCTGGAAGCCATCAACCGCAACAATGGTTCCAAAGCTCATATCGAAAAGTATCTGGGAGTCGAAAACCGCAAGGAAGCCCTGCGTGGTGCCAATTACGTTGTCAACGCCATCCAGGTCGGCGGCTATGACCCCTGCACGATCACGGATTTCGAGATCCCTAAGAAATATGGCTTGCAACAGACCATCGCTGACACCTTGGGCGTTGGCGGCGTTTTCCGCGCGCTGCGCACCATTCCGGTCATGCTGGACTTCGCTCGCGACATGGAGGAAGTCTGTCCCAATGCCTGGATGCTGAACTACACCAACCCCATGGCCATGCTCACCGGTGCGATGCTTCGCATGACCGATGTAAAAACGGTCGGCCTGTGCCACAGCGTACAAGTCTGTGCTTCCACGCTGCTGAGAGAATTAGGAATGGAATACGATGACAGCGTTCAGTGGAAGATCGCCGGCATCAACCATCAGGCCTGGCTGCTGGAACTCACAAAAGACGGCGTCGACCTGTATCCGGAGGTCAAACGCCGCGCGCTGGAATACAACAAAACAAAGCATAATGACATGGTCCGTCTGGAGCTGATGCGCCGCTTCGGCTATTACATCACGGAATCCAGCGAGCATAACGCGGAATACTGCCCCTGGTTCATCAAAGAGCGTTATCCTGAGCTGATCGATCAGTTCAATGTACCTCTGGACGAATATCCGCGCCGCTGCATCCGTCAGATCGAGGATTGGAAAAAACGCGGTCACGAGCTCACCGAAAACCCGACCCTGACCCATGAACGGTCCCGCGAATATGCCAGCTACATCATGGAAGCCATGGAGACCGGCAAGCCCACGCAGATCGGCGGTAACGTGCTGAACAACGGTCTCATCACCAACCTGCCCCGGAATGCCTGTGTCGAGGTGCCCTGCCTCGTTGACAGGAATGGTATTCAGCCTACCTTCATCGGTGACCTGCCGGAGCAGTGTGCAGCCCTGAACCGCACCAACATCAACGTCCAGCTGCTGACCATCGAGGTGGCGCGGACGCTGAGGAAGGACTACATCTACCAGGCAGTCATGCTGGACCCCCATGCGGGCGGCG
>ONBQ01000056.1 GCA_900316145.1 uncultured Eubacteriales bacterium | reverse complement strand
TTGCTGAACATTGTAGATATTCAAGGTCCACTCTGTATGATCCGAGGCCAAGGTGCGGATCTCATTTTCAGCCTGATCCGGATCCTGAGCGTCTATGAACAAGGACGAAAGGAAGGAGTCTTCCAGGATCTCCTTACTAAATGACTCAGTGGAACCGATCAGATAGGCGCCGTTTGTCATATTATTCAGACCAAAGGGTATTTCTTCGAGAAGACCCGAGATCCTGACAGGGATCACGCTCTGCTGTCCATCATTCAGCAGGAAGGACAGATCCAGCGTATCACCAGCTGTCAAGGTAAAAGCATCCAGAAGTTTCTTTCCACCCTTGGGGCCGTAGGTCAGGAGCTGGTTGTACAGAAGGAGTCCATCATCGGCCTGGACACCGGCTTCCTGCGCGAGAGCGCTAAAGGCATCCGGATCGAGGAGAAAGACTTGCACATATTCGCTTTCCTGACCTTCATAACGGTTTGGGTATTCATCGGAAAGATAACGGACGTCCATATCCGCGCCGGTCGTATAATAATAAGCGGCCTTTTTCGCTTCGATCTGCTTCAGGATCGTATCATAGGCTTCATGCATGGCGGGATTGCCTTGCGTGGAAACGGCAATGTTGTAACCATGATCAGAATAGATCATCCCGGCCGCCTGCCGTCCCATGCTCGTGAAAGAAGACAAGGCGATGAATACAGAGGTGCTCAGGATCAAGGAAATGACCGTGGTGCGATACTTGCGCCGGCTGCGCTTTAAGTTTTTGGCCGCGATCACACCGCCCATGCCGAACCATTTCTTGTACAGGGGAGAAACTCTCAGCCTGCGGCCGGACAGGTTTATCTGCTCCGCACCGCGAATAGCCTCGATGGGGGAAGTGCGCCCCGCGCGAATGGCCGGGATCAGACTCGATAACAGGATCGTGACCGCGCCTAAGGCGATGGTCAGCAGGAATGTGGCCGGTGGGATGGAGTAGACAAAATGCATTCCGACCATGATGTTTCCTAAAAGAAGGTTCAGGATCCGGATCAGGATCAGGACCGCGGCTACGCCCAGCAGGATGCCCAGCGGGATGCCGATCAGACCCAGGACCAGACCTTCAAAAAGCACGCTGCGGCGCAGCTGGCGGGAGGTCGCGCCTAAGCTGGACAGCATCCCGTACTGTCTCGTCTTTTCGGATACGGAAATGACGAAACTGTTGCGGATGACGAACACGCTGGTCGCGAGAATAATGAGCAGAATGATGGCGGCAAGAGTGTACAGAACGCCTAACGTACGCTGGGCCAGCGCGCCTTCCATCTCCAATAGGTCCTTATTGTCCGAGACCGCGATGTTATCCAATCCGGCGGAAGACAGGTTTTCGAGGATCTGCTGCGTGCAGGTCACAAATTGCTTGGCGTTGTGGTAGGTAACGGCCACACTGAGCGTTCCCTCCGGGTGTTCATCCGCCAGGGTGATCAAAGTATAACCCGGGGAGGAATAGTTTTCGATAGGGCGGATGGGGCGTTCCGTTATGCCAACGACTTCGAAAGTGCGGCTGACAGTGTCCGTAATGGATTCTTCCGGATAGAGCGGATCGCCGTTCTCATCCGTTTCGATCTCATAGGGGTCCAGCTGGGTAAGCTCTTGTCCGTCGCTCCCCACACGGGTACCTACCTCCAGGGTTAAGGAATCGCCGATCTGTAAGCCGCTGCCGGCATCATAGGAAATGTGATCGGAAACAACGATCTCATCTTCCGATTCGGGAAGCCGGCCTTTCGCTAAAGTCAAACCAAGGTGCGTCATGCCTTCTGGCGTCATGCCGATGAGATGATAATAGGGTTTATACGGGTTCAGACCATCCGCAAGGGGAGCGTAGCCGATGTTTTCTACGATGTAGCTGCGGGCTGTATGCTCATCCTCGGTGATGAGGGAGACCTGCTCAGCCGGCACATTGTCGAACCAGACATGATAATCTCCATCATGGGCGCGCAGATAATTCTTTAAAGATTCCACACCGCTGGAGACCATGCCGGCCACCGCGCAGATCAAGGCGGTAGAGAGCAAGATGCCGAGAATGGTGGCCACCGTGCGCTTTTTGTTTTGGCGGATGTTCGTGAGAGTCAGCTTTTGGATCGCATTCATTTTTGGGCCTCATGGTTGCGGACATCCCGAATGATATGCCCGTCTTCAATGGTCAGGACACGATCAGCCTGGGCGGCGATCGCCAGGTCATGGGTGATAACGATGACGGTCTGACCATATTCTTTATTGGAAAGTTTCATCAGAGAGATGATCTCTTCGCTGGCCTTGGAATCAAGATTGCCGGTGGGTTCATCCGCAAGGATGATAGCCGGATCCTGCAAGATAGCCCGCCCTATGGACACACGCTGCTGCTGGCCGCCGGACAGCTCGCTGGGCAGGTGGGAGCGCCGCTCATAAAGACCTAAGCGTTTGAGCAGGCTTTCGACCTTGACAGGGGCCGGCGCGTTGCCGTCTAAGTCCATGGGAAGGGTCAGGTTTTCTTCCACATTCAGGACCGGTATGAGATTGTAGAACTGATAAATGATACCGATCTTCTGACGACGGAAAACAGCCAGTTCATCCGCGCTCATTTTGCTGATCTCCTGACCATCGATAAAGATGCTGCCCGAGGTGGGCTTATCGACCCCGCCGATCAGGTGAAGTAAGGTGGATTTGCCGGAGCCGCTGGCACCGATGATGGCAACGAACTCCCCCTTTTCCACAGAAAAGGATATATCATCGACTGCGTTGACGATGGTTTCGCCGGTGCCGTAGGTTTTGTTCAGGTGTTCGACTTTTAATATTGGCATGAGGATTTCCTTCCTTTGTGATTTTTAAATGCTGAGCCTATAGTAACATGGAATTATAACAAAACCATAACAGAAGACGAAGAAAGATGGATAAAAATCTTAAGAATTGATTAGGATTTATCTGTAACAGTTGATGAATGTAAACAGATATTGACATTTGATAAAAAACATGATAAGATAACCAAGCTTTCGCAACCAAAAATGCAACAACAGGTTGCGGACAAGTTCCAACTCCGGTTGGTTGTAAACAGAAGCATTTGTTATAAGATATGTGTAAGGTTGCTTACTTATGCAAACACAGAAAGTTGAGGAAAAATAGATGAAGATCGGTGAAAAAATTCAGATGCTGCGTACGGCATTAGGTATTTCGCAGGAACAGTTCGCGGAGAAGCTTTCCGTTTCCCGCCAGTCCGTTTCCAAGTGGGAAATGGACCAGGCCGTTCCGCAGACGGACAAGATCATCCAGATCAGCCAGCTGCTGCACGTTTCTCTGGATGAATTGATGAGAGAAGATATCAGCCTGACCAATAATCTCCAGCAGGATAAGGGAGCAGGCCATGTGATCCGCCGCAAGTATTTCGGAACTGACGGCTTCCGGGGAGAGGCTGGTGTGGATCTGACCTCGGATCAGGCTTATAAAGTAGGACGTTTCCTTGGATGGTATTACGCGTCACCCTTAAGCGGATGCACCCGTGTGGGCTATCGTCCCCGCATCGTCATCGGAAAGGATACCAGGCGTTCTTCCTACATGCTGGAATATGCTATCGTAGCCGGCCTTACGGCTTCCGGCGCGGATGCTTACATGCTGCATGTTACCACCACGCCCAGTGTTTCCTATGTGACTCGTCAGGATGAATTTGACTGCGGCATCATGATCACGGCTTCCCATAACCCCTTCGTGGATAATGGCATCAAGGTGGTCAACCGTTTCGGTGAAAAGCTGGACGATGCCTCGACTGATCTGATCGAGCGCTACCTGGATGACGATCTGGAGTCTCTGGGGATCGACACGCCGGATCTGCCGATGGCTTGCGGTGAGAATATCGGCGCCATCGTGGACTACGCGTCCGGCCGTAACCGTTATATCGGCTACCTGATCTCTCTGGCGGCTTTTTCCTACAAG